>JAKFUR010000002.1 GCA_021732585.1 Bacteriovoracaceae bacterium | reverse complement strand
TCCATGGGGTATTCCTTTAGTCAGACAATACACGATTTTCCCTCTGGAAAGTTGGTTTTTCAAGCGTTTGCGAATAGACAACGAAGTCACTCGGGCACTCGTTTCAGTCGGAGATTGCCAAAAATTACTATGATTTACCCTTAAATTTCCTTAAAGAGAGGGCCCGAATATCCCGATTCTATAGGCAGAACTCATGCTGTTCACGGTTGAACTTGCAAATGGCCCTATAGGAGTAAATTTCATGGTGACTAATTACGAAGGCGACGCAATCGAGTTCAAGGAAAGCCTCCCGCTTTTGCCTGTGCGAGATTTGGTAGTCTACCCCTTCATGATCCTGCCCTTGTTTGTTGGACGTGAAACATCCATCAAAGCTGTAGAAGAAGCGCTGAATAACACGGATCGCCTTATCCTATTGGCTTCACAAAAAGATATTTCAGCAGAAGCACCCGCTCCTTCTGAAATCTTTGAGCTTGGTACAGTTGCGATGATCATGCGGATGCGCAAGCTGCCAGACGGTCGTATCAAGATTTTGGTACAAGGTTTGGCGAAAGCTCGCATTACATCATTTGAGCACACTGAACCTTTCTATCGCGTGAAGGTAGAAAAAGTCGCTGCTCCGGTCATGGAAGTTTCGGGCACTGAAGCCGAAGCCACTATGCGCATGGTTCGCGAGAACCTCGAGAAAGTTATCTCTCTTGGTAAAGTTCTCTCGCCAGATATTTTGATGGTACTTGAAGATATTCAAGACCCAGGTCGCCTTGCTGATCTAGTCGCTTCAAATTTAAATCTTAAAGTCAGTGAAGCTCAGGGTGTTCTCGAAACACTTGAACCACACGCTCGTCTTTGTAAGATCAATGCGATCTTGCAAAATGAACTTGAGATTCTCACTGTTCAAGCGAAGTTCAAAAAAGACCAAGACCCAAAAATCAAAGACAGCTTCATCCGCGATCAAATCAAAGCACTCAAAGGTGATTTGGGCGATCAAGACTCAGACAAGAACGACGAGTTCGCAGAGCTTCGCGAGAAGCTCACGAAGAAGCCACTTCCAGCTGAAACTTCGAAAGAAGCCTTCAAGCAGTTAGGCCGTCTTGAAAGAATGCATCCGGACTCTTCAGAGTCGAGCATCCTTCGCTCATACCTGGAATGGGTCATCGATCTTCCATGGACTGAGACTAATCCAGAAATCACAGACCTCGTGCATGCACGCAGCGTTCTTGATGAAGAGCACTTTGATCTTGAAAAAATCAAAGAACGTATTTTGGAATACCTTGCTGTTCGTGCCTTGAAAGGCAGTTCAATGAAAGGTCCAATCCTTTGCTTCTCTGGTCCTCCAGGTGTAGGTAAAACCTCTCTTGGTAAGTCTATTGCTAAGGCCACTGGTCGCGAATTCGTTCGCATCAGCCTCGGTGGTGTAAAAGACGAGTCAGAAATTCGCGGTCACCGTCGTACCTACGTCGGCGCGATGCCGGGCCGTTTCATTCAAGCGATGAAACAAGTGAAAAGCGTCAACCCTATTATTATGCTCGATGAGATCGACAAACTCGGGAGTGATTTCCGTGGTGATCCATCAGCCGCATTGCTTGAAGTGTTGGACCCAGAGCAAAACAACTCGTTCCGTGATAACTACTTGAACGTGCCGTTTGATCTTTCTCAAGTCATGTTCATTGCTACGGCAAACATGCTTGAAAATATTCCAGGTCCTTTGCGTGACCGTATGGAAGTGATCAACCTCAGCGGTTACTCACAAGAAGAAAAAGTACAGATCTCGAAGAAATACCTCATTCCAAAACAAATGGATGAGAACGGTATCACTCACGAGCATATCGAGTTTACGGATGAAGGTGTAGAAACTGTCATTCACGGGTTCACTCGTGAAGCCGGTCTTCGTAATCTTGAGCGCCAGATTGGTTCTCTTTGCCGTAAAGTCGCAAAGAAAATCGCGAGCGGCACATGCAGCAAAACCCACATTTTCTCTGAGACTGTGGAAGAGCTCTTGGGCCCGGCACCCTACGGACATGAAGAAATCAACGAGACGGACGAAGTGGGTGTGGCCACCGGTCTTGCTTGGACTTCTGCAGGCGGCGAGATCCTCAAGATCGAAGCCACTAAGATGAAAGGCAGAGGCATTACCCTTACCGGTCAGCTTGGTGACGTCATGAAAGAAAGTGCGCAAGCAGCAATGGGCTTTATCCGCTCACACGCTGACGTACTTGGTATCGATGAAGACTTCTTTGAAAAACACGAAGTACATATCCACTTGCCAGCAGGCGCTATTCCAAAAGATGGCCCTTCAGCAGGTATCACTTTGGCGACCGTAATTGTTTCTTTGATCACCAACACGCCTATCAGCAAAGATATCGCGATGACGGGTGAAATCACTCTAACCGGTAAAGTACTTCCGGTCGGCGGGATCAAGGAAAAAGCTCTTGCAGCGATGAGAGCAGGAATTGAAACCATCATCATCCCTTGGAAAAACCAAAAGGACTTGATTGATATTCCTGAGCACCAGCGCCGCAAAGTGAACTTTATCCCGGTGAAGAATATTTCCGAAGTGCTTGCGCTAGCATTAGTTGAGTGGAAGCCTCAAGAAGAGAAGACCACGACTGCTCCTCTACGCAAGAAAGACGGCCAAGTCGCCGCCTAGTAAATGAAGGGCCCTAACGGGCCCTTCTTTTTTTGCCCCACACCAACTCATTTGTTATTCTAGATGAATGACAATCAATCCAAAATTTAAAGACTATCGCCTGCTTGTTGTTGATGACTCAGACTACGCACGTGCGCAGATGACGTCGCTTCTCACCCAGGCCGGTTTCATGGTTGTTGGTGAGGCTTCCAGTGCCGAAGATGCCTTACGACAAGTTAAAGAAAAAAAACCACACTTGGTACTCATGGATATTGTGATGCCCGAAATATCAGGCCTCCAGCTCACGGAAAAAATCATGGCTGACTTCACCCAAATCGGAGTCATCATGGTGTCTTCACTGGGACACGAACAAGTCGTTCTAGAGGCTATTGCGGCGGGCGCATCGGACTTTGTACAAAAACCTGTCGATCCCCTTCAGCTCACTGAAGCCGTCGAAAAATTTCTCACAACGATGAGTAAGGATTGATGATGGAAACTTTTAACGATTCGTTGCCTTCCTCTTTTCCGCAACAGGTAAATCTTTTTGGATCAACACGCTTAGAGAAAGCTCCAACGCAGTTGCAGCACTTCGCGCCACGTTTTGTTGTGCGAGTTCGCTTCACTGGTGTAAATCATGGCGAGCTGCGGGTTTGGTGTGACCTAGATGTGGCCCGACTTAAGTCTGAGGAAAGAGCTCAGTCACGGGGCATTCTCACTGAGACGGCCAATATTCTTGCGGGAGTATCACTCAGTGACTTAGCCGATCGACTCAATGGCCATGTCATGTTGGCACCTCCGATCCTCGAAGAGTCTCTAGGAAAAAGTGCCTTGGGTGGGACTGATTATCGACTTCACCTCTTTGAAGGTTTTTGTAACTGCCGTGTTGAGGTGGTGACTAAGGACGAAAAATGAAAAAGTTGTTGATGGCTTTTGGTATGTTTGCCGCCACCTATTTACTGCTTTCGATTGACCTGGATGGAAAAACCATCTTTCAACATCTCTACAAATCCACATCACCTCTGACAGTCAGTTTACAGCGCAGTATTGAAGGCATGATGGGAAGAAGTTACGACGGCACTCGTGAGGTGGGAAAACAGCTCTTCAACAATTCCCTTCCTCAAGCAAAGACACCTACAGTTGTGGTGCCTAAAAACTTCAAGGCCCCGGAAGAAAGTCTTTCCGAGGCCGAGAGAAGTGAACTTAATTCATTGATCAAAAACTATAGTCGCTAATTAGGCGCCGGCAGCTGTGCTTGAACCTTCGGCTGGTGCATCTTGAGCCGGATTTACTTCACCAGATGAACGATCAACACTGTCATCGACTTGGCCGCAGCGTGATTCTGTTTCTGCTGCGAAAGCTGAGAAAGAGCTAAGTACGATCAAGATTGCGATAAAAGATTTCATTTGGTTCCCCTTGGTTGGTTACTGTCTTGCCTAGTATGATGCAGACCCTGTGCCAACTTTTCCTTCGTCTTTTCAGGGTATTAGGCTGGTCTTATTGTTCAGTTCTTAGTCGGCCTGTCTAATATTCAGGCGAATCCTAAGATCCGCCTGAAATAGGTATTAGACGCTAACTGCACCCTGGCCGCTTTCTCTGTCTTCTGAGCGGTCTTCTAGCGAGGTCTTGCTGTTCTCGCGCTCATCAGAATGTAGAGTGTTTTGGCACTCAGACGCCTGATTCTCAGAAGCGAAGGTCGTGCCTACGCTCACTACAAACAACATCGCTGCCAATAAAGTCTTCATAGGTTTCTCCCTTTGTGTAGAACCTTTGCAGACCTACTAAGCAGGAGTTGTGCCAAAAATATGTAAGGCTAAGAGGAAGAATATAGGTGGGGAGGTGTCTAGGATTTAGGCAGGGTCAAAAAAAAGTGACAAAAAAGCCCACCGCAAAGGGTGGGCTTTAAAAGAATCTAGCGTTCTTCAGTTCTAGTTCCACCTGTCTGAGCGGATCCCGCTGCAGCATCAGCTTCTCCTCCCTCGTCAACAACAGCTACGTTACAGCGTTCGGCTGTCGAGTCGCCAGTAGGATTCTCTTGCGCAAAAGCCGTCAAAGAGAAAGCTGAAAGGGCTAAGAGTAAAAAAAAATTTGTCATATGTGTATCTCCGTTGATCTCAAACACAGTCTACAACTGTATCGGCAAAACTCCAAAAACCCTTAAATGGGGGCTTTTTTTGCCCCCAGGGTGCCCCAAAAAGTGGGCATTTTACATGTTAAGGTTCACACCAGCTGGTTTAACGATAGAGAGCAAGTTCTGGAAAGCCTGTGTAACCTGCAATGCCATCTTATGGCCTGCATCTGACTCAACCTTCTTGATCTCACCATAGTTATCGTAAGCGACGTTGATCTTGCCTACTTTCTCCATCTCAATTTCCACCGGCTTGCCGAGGGCATTGTACTTGAAAGAAAGGATACGGCGCTGATTCGTTTTTTTGTCGTCATCCACCATTTTAGTGATCTTGCCTTTGGTATCGTAAACCAAAAGGACCTGCTTTCCTTTGTCATTGCGTGCCGTAATCAAATTACCTTGTTTGTCGTAGGTAAACTCAGTGATGCCTTCGTTGTTAGTCACTTTCTTGATCTTATTGATGACGTTGTCGTAATCGATCTGAACGAAATCTCCTTTTGTGGATGACTTCTTCACCAAGAGACCACGGTCGTTGTATTCGAAGTTTGTCACTTGTTTGCCGCGAGCGATTTTCAGAGGCAATGAACAGCACTCAGAATAGATGGTTTCGGTTTTGATGCCATTGATATCTGTGATGATGCGGTAAGTGTAACGTGAGCCGTCTGGACGTGTCTTGATTTCGTACTCGTAACGGTTCGAAGCTGGCTTGCCATCAAATCCGTTTTTAACAACAGTTGTCCAATAGTGATCTTCTGGAGCTTTTGGATTGTTGCCGTACTGGTACTTCGTGCTTTCGCCGTTGCGATCAACAATTTCTTGAACGAACAAAGTCTTCGGCTCGTATTTAATTGCCGTCTTACTCTTATCGCCATAACGAATTTCAGTTAGATTGTGACTCTTGTCGTAGCCGTATTCGTAAGTGTTGCCACCCACATCTTTTGAGTAGACGAGATTCTCGCCATCAAACTTATACTCCGCTTTCTTATCGCCTGCACTCCACAACTCTTTCACGCGGCCTTCAGCGTACCAAGAGAAGAAGATTTGTTTGGCCTGAGAGTCACGAATCGACTCGAGTTTGCCGTCTTTCCAGACGAAGGCAATTGAATAACCGCTTTTGTCAGCAATCTTTAACAAGTTACCTTTCAAATCGTAAGTTTCTTGCTTCCCATCTGGGTACTTGCGTACATAGCTGTCTTTGAGAACATGAAGTTCTTGTGAACCACGCTCAGATGAGTAGAGAATTGTTCCGGCCGCAACAGTGGTTTGAACTTTGAAATTCAAAGCATATGTATGGCGGAGTTCAGCGTTGTTCTTTAGTTTTTCTACGAGTTGTGCAGCCGCTTGCTCGGTGAGCTGAGTGCGCTTGCGCATGGCTTCGACAATTTTCTTAGCAGCGGCTTCACTGTCAATCGCCGTTTTCGGAATGAAGCGAGTCTTTGCACCAGCACCGTGTTCGTGCACAACAACAGAACCATCGGCAGAGGTTACAAGGCGTGTCTCGAAATCAGAGCCCCAACCAAAACCGAACCAACCGGAGTCAGTTGATTTTGAGTTGTAGGTACGAGTGATTTCTAACTTCTTACCTCCCCCAGGCACAACGATGTCTGTGTAGGAGATGTAGTAGTTACCGTTTTTTAGGTTCACACCCGCCCAAGCTGGCAGCATAAATGCGACAGCGGCGAAGAGGCCTATTAAACGTTTGAAAAAATCCATGGTTCCACCTTTTAGAAAAGACATACTGGCATTTTATCTCAAGTTGTTACGGAAGGAAGACGGCATTATTTTACATTAAACCTTAATATTAACTATTTTTGTGATGACCCACAGTCCAGTACAGCTAAAGGCAACGATTAAGATCAGCATTACGATGCCCATGGGAGTCGTAAATAGTGTACTCAGGTACTCAGGATCAGATGAACCGTTAATAGCAATCTGCGCATAAGGCATGGCAAAGATCACAAGCCCTTGAAACATTCCCTGAGCGATATACGTTTCAATTTTCTGCTGCAAACGTACACGCTCACGAATCACGAAAACAATTGTATCAAAGACTTCGGCAAGGTTACCGCCGGTTTCACGCAAGATGTTCACACTCGTAACAAACATTTGATTGTCCTGCGTTTTCACCCTTTTATTGAGGTTCTCGAGGGCCTCCTCAAGGGGAACACCGATCTTCGCCTGACGTAAAATCAAATTAAATTCCTGACTAATCGGAGGAGGTAACTCATCAACAACCATGCCGATCGCTTGAGGCATCGACAAGCCAGCACGTATTCCATTGGCCAATAAGTTGAGACCGTCCACCATCTGGCTAGAATATTTTTTTACTCGACGCTGCTCTAGATAATCAATGAGGGGGCGAGGAATTTTCCATCCAATGAACGCGAGTATCCCTCCGAGGATGGTGCCCGCAACAAACAGTCCCATAAAAGCAAAAATTCCAAATACTAAAAAGCCAAGACCAAAAGAGACCGCGAGAAGGGCCATTGTTACTCGGCTGGAGGCAATCTCGACATGCATGATTTCAAGTTTCTGTAGGATATAGTCACGATTACCAAAAGTCTGGTCTTCGATCCATGCAAAAAACTTCACGGAGTTTTTGTAGGTGTAGGCAAAGAATAATAAGCCAACAGCGACAAGCAAACCTGTCGAACCGAGAACGTCATTTAAAAATCGAAAAGTACTTTCTGGGGGTGTCGCTGCTGGGGCCGGAGCCGTATCTTGGGCCCGGGCGATCGAAACGAAAATAAATGAAAGAAGGGAAATTAAATTTTTCATTTGTTAACGAATAGCCCCCGTGGAACTTTGTAGCCTTTGCGCTCCAAGACCTCGACAAACTTTGGAATGAAACCAGAAGGCATAAATTTGCCAATCACTTTACCATCGCGGCCAATACCTTCTTGTTTAAAGGTAAAAATGTCCTGCAAGGTGATCACATCGCCTTGGATGCCAGCCACTTCAGTGATGTTCACAACTTTTCTTGAACCGTCGTCGAGGCGAGTTTGCTGCACAACCATGTGCACGGCCGACGCAATCATCTCTCTAATCGCTCTCGGCGTAAGTGGTGCACCGGAATACTGAACAAGAGTCTCAAGGCGAGACATACTATCGCGCGGTGTATTTGAATGGACAGTTGTCATTGAACCGTCGTGCCCCGTATTCATCGCTTGCAGCATGTCGAGAGTTTCACCGCCTCGACACTCACCAACCACAATTCGGTTTGGGCGCATTCGAAGGGTTTGCTTAACGAGGCAACGAATGTCAATTTCGCCGTCTCCTTCAAGGGAAGGCGGACGTGTTTCGAGCCGAACAACGTGGTCTTGCGGGAAGTTCAACTCAGCGGAGTCTTCACACGTAATAATTCGTTCATTCGATTGAATGAACGCACCTAATACGTTGATGAGAGTTGTTTTACCTGAACCAGTACCGCCAGAAACGACAATGTTCCTATGGGCCTCTACGGAGATACGCAAGAAGTCCGCCATCTCTTCTGTCATGGAGCCGTACTTTACAAGGTCTTTGTAATCGAGACGCTTGTCAGGAAACTTTCGAATAGTAATGCAGCAACCATCAATCGCGCAGGGTGGAATAATCGCGTGAACACGTGAGCCATCTGGCAAACGTGCATCAACATACGGAGTTTTTTCATCAATGCGTCGACCTATCGGTGCCACAATACGTTCAATAACATTTCGCACCTGTTGATCATTCGTGAAAATGACCTCCGATCGTTTAACCTTACCACTTTGTTCGTAGTAGATTTTACGCGGTCCCACCACCATGATCTCAGTGATCGTCTTGTCGGCGAGCATGTCTTCAAGAGGTCCCAGGGCGAGTGCTTCGTCTAGAATTTCTTTAACAATGCGATTCATGTCTTCACGAGATTTCAAAACAGCTTTCGTGTCTTCCTTGCCAAGCAAGTCGACAACCATCTTCTTCGTTTGCTCGCGAAGAATGATCTTGGCTCGCGGATCGTTGTCGTCCTGTTTTTTAAGATCCATTTCCTCTACAAGGGAACGGTGGATCCTTGCCTTGAGATCAGTCCATTGATCTTTTGATTTCTTATCGTCGAGAGCGGCATCACCGGTTGTGCTCGGTTTTTTTCCGGCATCTTGCGGCTTCATCAACTTCGCGAGTGTCGAGAGCACGTTCTTCTGAATAATTTTTCGACTAAGATCGATGATCCCGGCCGCGAAGGGCGCATTCTTAGCGACACTGACTACGGGGGTAGAGCGAGTCAGGGCCGCAGTACAGTTCTGGTCGTCACGAGGAACAACCGCAAAGACTGTTTTTCCGAGTTGTTTACCAATAATGTCTGGAGAAACCGGATGACCATTCACAAATTGGTTCACGACAACTTGAATCATGTCTTTCGGGAAAAGCATGGTGATCAAATCACCGTTCATCCGCTTGGCCTGATTCACAGATAATACGTCCGGAGTCACGACAAGAATAATAAGTGTGGAAAACTCCAGTCCCTTCAGGGCGAGTGGAGTGAGTTCGCTTCCGGCATCGATAATCGTGAGCGGATGAATGTTGGTCACCGCTTTAAGTGTTTTACCTAGAGCATCCTCATTAATCTGTGACGCAACAGTGGCTTCGGTGGGCATTCCAATATAGGAAATGCCACCCTTATGTTCTGCTGTGAAGAGTGACAATGTCTTCGGGTCAATTGCACCCGTAAAATCAGCGAGATCCTTCAGAGTCTTTTTAGATCGAAGACCTGTAATTAAGTTCTGATCTCCGCAGGCCTTTTGATCAAAGTCGAGTAGCAGGACCTTTTGACGAGTCTCGCCGGCCCATGCAAGCGCAAGGTTTGCTGCGATTTGGGATTTGCCCACCCCACCCTTGCCCCCGATTATACTAATGATATGCCCTGACATCCTGTCCCTTTTCCTTACTGAGTTCTTCGACGGAATTTCTTTCGAATTTCCTCGGTTCCTGCAGTCGCTGATTCAATAATTTCCGGTGTGAGAAACATCACATACTGGTTACGCGATATCTGATGATTCTTTGAACGCAAAATCCTAAACAATGCTGGTGGCGGAGAATCGGCACTTGAAGGAGAAGGATCGTCCTTGTCATAGGCCGTCGTTGATTGGTTTTGAACGACACCGCCGATCGCAGCCGATTCTTTGCTCTTAATAACGACTGTAGTTTTAATTGTATTCTTGGTCGTTGAGGGTGTTCCCGCTGTTGAGACAGATGCGCGCAAATTCACGTCGATGCCTATTCCCATTTCCACTTTCTCTTGCTCTAAAATCTTGGGCGTAACTTCCATACTAAACCCCACGCTCGCAGTACTTGCCCGCGTGAAGTCACCTGTGCCGATAGCGTAGGGAATCTCAGTGGTCTTATTTATGTTGGCGGTCTCTTTGTCTTTAATGACCACCATTCCGGACTGCACAACTCTTGCGTAGCCCGCTGAGCGTGCGGAGTTCAACTTCGGGAAGAGGTTCGAGATGGTCGCACTTAGTGCTTCACCTGTACTCCGGGTGCCACCTTCAGAGTCCTGGCCAAATGAAATCGAGCCGCCCTCTTCGTTAATAAGTGGAGCCCACTTAAATCCGAAAATTCGTGAATAGTCTTTTGAAAGCTCTACGAACTGCGAAGTCACCTTTACTTGCTTAGGTGGTGGGGGTGGGTCTTTCTTTTCATTCACTGAAATAAAATCCAGGATGTCGTCACGTTTAACAGTCTGCAATCCCTTCGTATCGAGACCAATACGATCGGGCAGGTAAGCCTGGGCGATGGCCACTGCAAGAGATTTTTTGTCATTAGATGATACAACGCCTTCAAGCCAGAACACGCGGTTCACCACTCGCACCGTCACATCTTTTAATTGGTTCTTCGCAAGCTCATCCATCATTTTGCGTGCTATCACTCGTTGTGTTTGCGGAGAAATCTGCACAAGACGAAGGACATCTGTATAAGTCTCAAGAACAGTATTCACTCGAGTGATATCCGCGGGAACAACGATCTCACCCCCAACGTAAACTTTGCCACCGCGAATGCCGATCTCAAGACCTTCGACATCGCCAATGAGTTCGCGAATCTCAGAAACGACTAAGGACTTTCCACTCGCGGTAATCGTCACAATATACCGAAGACGAATATCACCCACGTTGTCTCGAATGGTGACGTTGGTTCGACCAGGCTTGAGGCCTTTGAATGTGATTTCTTTTTTCTGGGGAACGATCACAAGATTCAGAATCTGCTCATTGCCGATTTCAACTTTAGTGCTGAAATCAAAAGCAATTTTAACAACCTCATCAATCCCAACTGCTACTTCTAGTTCGCGATCGACACTATCATTCGCTGCCGCAGCTGGAGCAGCGGTAACTGTTGGGGCAACAGACGGAGGATCCTGTGCCCACACCGTGGGCACAAAGATTGCGAGCACAAGGAGTAAGGAAAGCTTAACGCCCACCCTGTCCTCCCGTTCTCGCTCGGTCTTTGGCCAGTTGATCTGCGAAGTAAGCCTTGGCTTCTGCTGCATCCTCACCGAGTACGTCATACAAACGCGTTCCCGTAATGCGTTCCATCGTCTTGTCGTCGTTATTTCTAAGTGTGAGATGAATGCCACCACCGGAAGAAATAATGAAAATCATTTTTTGAACTTCATAAGGGTCGAGTTCGAGGGTGACCGAGTTGAAGTTTACATACTTATTCAACTTCATTTCGCGTGACTCTGTTTCAGATGTTTGCAAGTTCACAATCGGAATACTATTCGTTACATAGAGACCCGTTGAAAGCACAAGGACGTCTTGCAAAACAGTTTTTACTTTGATGCGTTCTTTTTTACCGCCGGCATAATCAATGGTCGCAAGAACATCCACTCGATCACCGGGCTTAATTAATTTTGAGACGGCGGTGGTTTCTTCAACACGCACCGACAGAGCACGTTTTCCAACGGCAATTTGTCTCGAGAGACCTGACTGTGCTCCTGGGTATGTAATACGCGGACGTGTGATCTGTTCACCGGCTTTAATTGGTGTCGCCGCAATCGTATTATACAGCTCTTCAATTTTTTTGAAGTGACCAGGCATCTGGAATTTTTTGGGAATGTTTTCGATTTTAAGTTTTCGATCATCAATGAGCTCGAGCTCTTTGATATCCACTTTCGCTACGACAAGCGGCGAGGGATTTCCGTACTCCTCAACGAATTGCGCTTCACGCCCTTCGAGAAAAGAGTAGACCATGAACATCGCAATTCCTGCGATGACCAAACTGAGTGTGAAGGCGCGACTGTTCATCGGTTCATCCTTAAACGCGTGAAAGACCTCTATTCAACATGATAGCATGTTTCTGCGCAGAGCGAGGGGGGAAGGGATTACCTTAGCGAATCCAACAACTACCTGTATCCACCACCGTGTTGACCTGGAAGTTACTAGGTTGCTCAACAAAACCGTTGTCGATTTTTTCCATCGAAGCTCCACAGAGCCCATAGACGGTTCCGACTCGAATAAACTGAGTCGTCACTGAGTCGTAAGGCTCTTCGCAAGTATCATCGGCGGCTGGAGCAAAAGGCAAATTAAGCTTGTAACATGGATGAACGGGCTCCTCTCCCTCAAGATAATCTGACCAACCGATGAAGTTGTGGCCAATGAACTGCAAGCTATTAGCTGTATTACCCGACGCATTCTGTTGGGGTTTTGAGATCTGTGAATTATTTTGCAGACGGAAGTACAAGTAAGCTCTAGCCGCTTTTTGCTGATTGATCGACCCATGAATGGCATCGCCCAAACTCACAACCACTGTATACATCATGAGCATGAATGGCAGGAACACGATGAACTCGACAAGAGCTTGGCCCCGCTGATTAAACTTAGCAGCCATTGTCGAAGACCGTATAATCATCGGTTCCTCCACAAGCCGTTGGGTTTCCCTTAACTGCTAAAGAAATGGCCTTACAAGTGCGCTGCCAACAGTCCGATCTCACTGGTTCTTTTCCAAGATACGATTCTGAGATCATGGTGCCCTTCGTATCGCCGGCGATGGCGCGGAAAAATGAAAGTGGTCTCTCAAAAACAGCGTAGGCTCCTACAAACAAAGCGCCCTGACTGTCGCTCACGCTTGAATAACCATTAATGTGAAAACCGATTTCTGCGCCACCGCCTGGCAAGACTGAGCCAGATGGAACTCCGACGGTCTCCATTCTAAATCGTCTAAATGTTTCTAAAGCAGCCGTACTTGCTGCGCCATCTGATCCGGTGGGATCGCCGGTGCCCGTTTCGAATGTGAGGTAAGTGCGACTCGCCATAAAAGTTGCGTAATGAACGAGGTAGCCCACAGAATAGTTCACCGAGATATTCACAAATAAAAAAATGATACCCAAGCCAAACATAAAGGTCAGGATGAACTCAATTGTAGATTGTCCTCCCTGCTTGAGATGCTTCATGGTGGACCACCATAGGGCCTAATAGGACCGATGAAGTGAGTCGTATTTCGCTCACTATTAAAATACGTGGGATGGCGGGCATTGGGATATGTAATGACTGTACCGGTGCTTCGACCTTGCGACGCAAAACGGTAGTTCCACTCCATCTCGTTTTTCATCGTCGTCGCGAAAGATCCCCCTTCACCCAACAATGCCTTGAAACGAGGCATGTTGGTGACGGTAACAATCAAGCTGATGACCACCGCCAACAGCAAGATGTACTCAACCGTGCTTTGGCCACGATGATTTAAAATGTGAACATTCCGATTTCCCATCCCAACCATAACCACGCTAGTAAAATGACTGGAGCGAAAGAAAATTTCGTCCCAAAACACTCTTTGATTCCTCTAATGTAGCCTGATTTTAAGTAGGCCACAATTTTTTCATGATTTCGCCCAACGTTAGTCAAAAGCAAAAAACCGCCTATCAAGATAGTCGACAGCAATAACAGGACTAAAGCGCGGGACTGCAATGTCACAGGAATCAACAGGAAAAATGAAAACAGAAACTTTGAATCCCCTCCCCCCATGATCTTGAGCAAAAAGAGCACAAATCCAACAGCAAGAAACACTGCCGAATAGAGAAATGTGCTTAATGCGAAGGGATAGTATTCGGGTAAAAAGATCAGCAGCAAAACAAAACAAATGAGATTCAGCAGACTCCAGTTATTGGGTATTTTCTGGGTTCTCACGTCGCCCCAGGAAACAGCGGTGAGCTCGAGAACCAAAAACACATAGATGGTCCAAGGAATCACTCCCTGTACCCGTTCCTAAAGTTACCGAAGAAGCATTCAGTGGGGCAAATACCTACAGTGAGGTTGCGCGAGAGCACATGGCCCAGATTACCAACCGAGTCTCTGAAAAATGAATTAAATCTTGTGACGATTTTGGCCGCAATAAGGACCATGAAGACGAGTACAAATAAGTACTCGACGGCTGCTTGACCTTTGGATTTCGTTTTCACGATTCCATCGTAAGCTGCCGCCGTACGGGCGTCAAATTAACGGTGCGAACGATCTATTCGATGCTTTCGAGGATTGTATCGGCTTTACCGAATACTTTATTCACAAGACCGTCATCCCCAACAAGCTTCGTTTCGATTACGCCTTTGAATTTGAAAATGACGAAGGCAACAACCGCCACCAGGAGAATATACTCCGTAGACGTCTGTCCGCTCTCATCCTTCAAAAACGCAGTGATCTTATTCTTCATACATACTCCCCCTGCACTAGGTTCAGAGACTTATCGTCCTCACCCTGCAGAAACTTTAAGGAAATTCACCCTTATCTAGTCTTATATTATACCGCAATGCGTTACTCAGTGCAACATAGCTAAACCACTGAAATCACCTCGATAAGGCCTAGACAGGAAAAAGCTTTCCATGGCCCGCCAAAATGAGGGGGAGTAGAATAAGAGCTGGGTCCGGGTGGATATTAAAGTTTCGCCCCTACGATTCAGTTATCGGGAGCAGTCCCTGGTCACGGTGTGCAAGCTTGCCTGTTCTGAAAAGAACAGATTGTGAGAAGCCTAAAGTGATTACTAACAGCGCCCACCTAAGTTTTTAGGGGCGCGAAACGAATCAACGTCCATCCGGATCCTTCTCTTCTCTCTCAATTTCCCCAAAACACTGTAAGAAAGTTGACGTGTGGTGACGCGGCGATGATCATTAAAACTATGATCACATCACAAAATGAAAAATACGATAACGCATGGATCGAGTCTCTTGCCCTCGAGGAGATCAACATGGAGGAATCGGGCTACATCAGATTCACTGATGCAGCTGATCCGGCTCGAGTTCTTGAAGAGTCATCTGTGGCTTTTTTGAACAAAATTAAAGATCGTTTTGAATTCTATGTGGCGCTCTTCAACCAGTATCGTGTGAACCGTGATCAGGGTCGCATGATTAAAGTCTTCCGTATTTCAAACACCATCAATGACTTCATGCTTTTCCGTAACACACTGAAGCTCATCGTAGCTCGTCGTGGTGCTGATGTAATTAGCGTGGGTTTTCTTTCAAACAGCGGTGGGCTCTTTGCTCCCCGTGTTCCAGGTGAACAATCACCAGGCATTCCAACCATTCACGAGATTAAAGCCCACGTCGGTCCTTTTAATCATGTGACTTGGCGCTATCAGGGTGAAGAGGTGGATGTGGAAGCGATCGTACGGTTTTACTTAGCCGAGTTCATTCGCAACTCAGCCCGCTAAACGCTTTTTCGTCGCCTTTAATGACTCTTCCACTGTCGGCATACGCAGCGTAAAAAACTCTTCGGCGTTTTTTGTATCCATGCGGAAGTTATACTTTTCTAATGCCTTACTTCTAAATTGAGAATTATCCAAGGGTAGCGGCCATTGAGCACGCACGATGAGATTCTCGTCCTTGCCGAAAGTTTGGCAATAGAGTCTGGCAAAGTCATAGCGACTCATGATGTTTTGAGAAGTGATTTGAAAAAGTCTATTCGTGACATTTTTCTCAATCCCTAACTTGATAAGTTTCGCCAAAATTTGTACGTCGAGATGCCCGTGAGAAACACTGTCATCCACCGCCACCTGCTGACCTTGCACGATTGCTGATTCGATAGGCTCAAGCCAATTGCGACGAGTCGGATGATAGGCTCGGCCATACAAGGGACAGGAACGAAAAATAATGTAATTGAGACAGGATTTCTGCACGTAGAACTCACTCGAGGCGAGACTGCTGCCATAACTCGTGCCAGGAAAAGGTGTGTCGCTTTCGTGATAAGAAACATCCTCTCCACCCAGAACAAAGCTCGAAGAAACAAAAATAAATTTTGATCCGACTCGCTCTGCAGAAGAACAGACATTGGTGAGGCCTGCAGAATTGAGAGCATCCGCAAGTTTGGGATTGGCATGACAGGCACTAATTGAAGACATGCCAGCAGCGTAAATTGTAATTTGTGGACGAAAAAGTCCCAGCAAGCGTTGAACATTTTCTTTTTTTAAAACGTCACAGCGAACCGACAGCATCCCGGGAACTTTTACAGGTGTGGTGAGATAGGTTCCAACGATGCGGTAGTCCTGCCCGAAAGCTTCAACTAGGTTAGAACCGAGAAATGAACTGGCTCCGAAAATTAAGACTGTCTTGCGCATGATCTCATTGTAGCAAAGAAACAAAAAGATACAGCATCATTTAAGATTCATCTTCAATCCTTGCTCAAGACTTTCCATAGCAAGCTGTAGGTGGCGTGGTCGCCATGCTCTTTTTTTCGAAATCATATACACCGGCGAGGGAAAGACCCTTTTAGGGTTCAACACCTTGATGCGTGAATCATTCTTGATGAGATGCCTCGGAAGAACTGACACTCCCACTCCGTCTGCAACCCCCTCAATGACATTGTAGATCTCATCAAGGTAACGGCGATTCAAGTGCACACGTGGCTCACCTACAGATTCCCAATAACGAAAACTCATGAGGTCATCTTCGTCATGATTCAAATATATTTCAGGAACATTTTCTTCCTGCTTTGAGGTGATGAAGACATACTCCTCATGGCCTAAAAAAATGCTTTCCACTCCTTCTCTTGCGAGCTCTCGATCAAGAAAAATAATATCAAGCTCGCCGCTATGGAGAAGTGCAGGTAATTCGCGGAGTTCTTTGACAGAAAAGTGTAAACCCATCTCAGGAAAGTTTTTCAACATCGGCACGAGAGCTGGAAAAACCAAAGAACGACCTATGGTAGAGAAGCTTCCTATCCTTAGCGTCCCGCTAATTTTTCCTTCGTCCCGAAGATCAGCGAGGCATTCTTTTTCAAGCCCTTCAACAAACTCAGCATGCTCAAGAAGGCGATGACCGGCTTCAGTGAGAACAACCCCGTCCTTTTGGCGAATAAGCACGGTCTCTTCCAGAATATCCTCCAAGTTCTTGAGCCGGAGTGATAGAGCGGGCTGAGTAAGTCCCAAATGTTTAGCCGCTGCCGTGAGGTTTCCTTGACGACAAATGGCCAAAAAACCTTCTAAGTATGCGGAAGTTAGTTTCATATATCCCATTCTATCATAAGAAAAACTTATCACGGCAAAAGAATAATAAATTTTACGTAATGCGGCATATTCTCTATTTTGGCGCCAACTTGATCTACACAACCAACTGGAGTCAAACGAATGAAAAAACTCATCACCCTTAGCCTTCTTGCTTGTATGTCATGGGCCCAGGCCGCCCCATTCCCAATTGAAGGTGAGGACTATGCCCTCACAGATGTCGCTGAGTTGGGTCTCACAAAAGAAGATCTGTTCAAGAAGATGGAAAGAAAATTTATCAAGCTTGGTGGATCCATCTGCGCCAACCGTGCTCACATGTGGGCTTACGATTTTAAGCGTGATTTCAACATCGACTCTGGAAAACTTTTCTTGTTCTACACAAAAAAAACAGGCGAAGGGACTTTGAAAAACTGGTGGTATCACGTGACGCCAGTGATCAGCGAAAACAACAAAGTCTATGCTATGGACGCTGCTTTCAGTGGGATCAAAGGTCCACTCGAACCCAAACAATGGTTGCACTATTTCACTGGCAGCAATAACTGTCGCGCCATCCAAGATACAGATACTGATTTGTTGAATCGTATGTTCAAGGGCGCCGCTTTCCCTGAAACGACAGAACTTGGTACTTACGATTGCTACTACCGCATTGTTCCTGCAGGCTACTGGTTCCCTTCAAACGTAGCTAAGCACATTTTGGGACAAGACCAAACTGGCCGTCCGGTAAGATTCGACCGTCCAGAAATTGATAAGGGTGAAGTCTACTCCGCATGTGTTGAAGCTGTGACAAGTTCACTGGGTCGCTTACTTGGCGGTGGCCGCAAGAAATGCCGTGAGTATATCGGTCAATAATTAGAAAAAAAGGTGGCCCCAAACAGGGCCACCTTGCGCTAGAATCACAGCGCAGATGGAAAATTCAAGTGATATCACCTGGTCCGTTATTGAACGCCTCTTAAATGGTGAAGTCGTCCTTCGCAAGCCAAGCTTCATTTGGATTCCGCAACCTGAGTTCTGCCTTTCATCCCAAAATGTTTTGCGATCCTTGAAAGAACATCACTTGAATGTCTGGCACACATTCCGCCCAACAGTGCTGGCCTTTAATCGCATGAACATCCCCACCGACCACGCGCAATCATCTGGGCCCTATGATTTTGCTATCTGTGTTCCCACGCGTCAGCGCGTTGAGAGTTTAGCGCATATCGCACATGCTTGGATGAATTTGAAGCCTGAGGGATTTTTGCTCTTTGCTTGCTCGAATGAACAAGGTGCCCGCGGTTATCTTTCCTATCTTAAAGAAGTTTTTCCCGAACTCGAAGCTGAGAGTAAGAGCAAGTGCCGCTATGCTTTGCTTAAGCCAGACCACATTTCGCATCTAGAAATTCTAAAGCAATGGATTGAAGCTGCGGCCGCACAAAGAATCCCCAACAGTGAACTTGTAGGCGCACCCGGGATTTTCGGTTGGAACAAAGTGGATCGAGGCTCTGAACTTTTGATTGAAACTATCCCGGTTCTACAGGGAGTGGGTGCTGATCTTGGTAGTGGGTATGGATTACTGTCGCATGCCGTGCTGACACGCTCACCTGAAGTTTCTGCCCTCCATTTAGTTGAGGCAGAATCTCGTGCCTTAGATTGCGCACGTATCAACCTCGCCTCTTTCAAAGATAAATGTCATTTCCATTGGCAAGACGTCACCAAAGAGTCTCTTCCCCAGGAGCTCGACTGGGTCGTAATGAATCCCCCATTCCACGAAGGGCAGGCGACCAATTCTCAGCTGGGACAATTTTTTATTGATATCGCTGCTCGCAGTCTCAAGCCAGGTGGTCATTTGTATCTCGTCGCTAATAAATTCTTGGCCTATGAGGATATTCTCGACCGTCATTTTAAAGCGAAGAGTCGGATAGTTGAAAAAGATGGTTTTAAGGTGATCCATGCCCAGCGCTAGACGTTTCGCTCGCCTTGATCAACTGATTGCAAGCTTAGGATACGGTAGTCGCCGGGATGTTGAAGGATTTCTCAGACAAGGGCGCGTGCAAACCGCAGGTGGCGGCAAACTCTCCAGCGATTTAAGAATTGATCCCGATCTCATTACATTTGATGGCGAGCCTCTTGATCATCCTAACGGAATTCTTGTCTTGCTCAATAAACCTGTTGGCTACGTTTGCAGTCATAACGAAGAAGAAGGCAAAACCGTTTACGAATTACTTCCAGAAAGATGGCGCAAACGTGAACCGCAAGTTGTGACTGTTGGAAGGCTGGACAAAGACACCAGTGGACTCTTGCTTCTGACTGACCGACACGATCTGGTGCATCGGCTGACTTCGCCAAAGCACCATGTTGATAAAGTTTACGAAGCCGACTTAGATCGCCCTCTTTCAACAGATGCCATCGAGATCTTCAAATCGGGAACTTTGGTTTTGAAGGGTGAGAATAAGCCATGCCTACCAGCTCACTTAGAGATTCTCTCAGATAAGAAAGCGCGCATCACACTTCAAGAAGGTCGCTACCATCAAGTACGACGCATGTTTGCAGCGGTCGGAAATCATGTGGTGGGTTTGCAGAGACTGCAGTTCGGACATTTAGACTTATCGGGTGTGGCCGAAGGCCAATTCAAACATTTATCTATCGATTCTTTTACTACGCAGAAATAGAAAAAGGTGGCCCCATTCGGGGCCACCTTGCGTGGGTGTGACTTACGATAGCAACTTCAGGGCAAACTGCGGGGCGTTGTTCGCTTGAGCAAGGACTGATACAGAAGCTTGGTTCAAGATATTATTCTTGGCCAAGTCTGCGGTCTCCGCCGCTACGTCAACATCTCTAATACGTGAATTGGCCGCACTAAGGTTCTCATCTGTAACCGCCAAGTTGGTACTTGTCGACTGCAGTCGGTTCTGAAGAGCACCGAGGTTTGCTCGGACTCCGTTGATCCGTGTAAGTGCGCTATCCAATCTTTCAAGTGAGAGCTGAGCTCCCTCTTTACCGGCAATCGTCTCGCCAATGAGACCGAGGGATTCGATTGTGGCATCTGCTGTGGTCGCGTCGTATTTGATGCGATCCTGGGTTGGGTCATTGTGAATCCCAACTTGGATCTCAACCAATCCGCCTGTTCCATCAAGCAATTTTCTTCCGTTGAACTCTGAGCCCTTAGAGATACGGTTGATCTCATCTTTGAGCTGCTGAAATTCAATGTCCGAAAAGCCACGTTCTGTATCTCCCACAGTGTCAGAGGCAGCTTGAACTGCCAATTCACGTAAGCGGACAATAATGTTGGAGATTTCAGACAAACCGCCTTCGGCTGTTTGGATGAGCGATATGCCGTCATCTGAATTTCTCCTTGCTTGGCGAAGCCCTCGGATATGGCCTTTCAGTTTTTCACTGATCGCCAATCCTGCCGCATCATCCGCGGCGCGGGTTATCCGCTCCCCTGAAGATAGTTTCCTCAGGTTATTGTCTAAGTTCAGTTTATTCATTCCCAAATTACGTTGGGCCGCGAGGCTTGCAACGTTTGTATTAATTCTTAAACCCATAGTCAGGCTCCATTGTTAAATGTCATACGTACCTCCTTGTACTAACGGGACCATACTAGTCGCCGTGTGGTTAATATGGGCAGTATTGCCCCTAACGTCTGCATCTCTTCAGTCACACCCACTTCAGAGTAACTGCAGGGTTTGGTCATCGAACTCGATCAGATCTCTCTCAGTTACTAGCCCTGTGCTGTGGCGTTGATAAGCCCAAGAGCAGAAGTAGTAGACTGGTTAGCCTGAGCAAGTACTGAGGTACCGGCCTGCATCAGAATGTTAGTACGAGTCAATTCAGCAGTTGCAGAAGCTACGTCAGCATCACGTACACGTGAATTTGCAGCCGACAAGTTCTCTGTACTTACTTGAATGTTGTTCACTGTAGACTGAAGGCGGTTTTGAAGTGCACCGAAGTCTGCACGAATACCAGAAACAGTTTGAATAGCTTGGTCGATCGCTGCCAATGAGTTCTGAGCAGAGATTTTGTCTGATACCGAAGCCAAGTTAAGGCCCAAAGCCGCTACGTTTACGTCAGCGCTTGAAGCATCAAAGGTCAATCGGTCAGCTAAAGGATCATTTCGTGTACCGATCTGAATATCAAAGACTGAACCAGTACCATTCAAAAGAGGAACGCGGTTAAACTCAGTTGAGTTAGCGATACGATCTACTTCTGCGAGCAACTGCTCAAATTCAACGTTCAAGAACTTACGTTCTGTCGGCCCGATGGTGTCAGAAGCTGCTTGCACTGACAATTCGCGGAGTCGGATCATGATGTTTGATACTTCAGACATGGCGCCTTCAGCGATTTGCACCAAAGAAATACCGTCTTGCGCGTTTCGTTCCGCTTGGCCGAGGCCGCGGATCTGCGCTTTCAAGTTTTCTGAGATGGCCAAGCCGGCGGCGTCATCACCAGCGCGGTTAATGCGCTGACCAGATGACAATTGCTCTAAAACCTTTTGTTGTGCCAGACGAGTCTGACCAAGGTTCCTCTGAGCGTTAAGGGACGAGACGTTCGTGTTAATACGCAAACCCATAAATCCTCCTTGAATTCGGGTTCATGCAACCTTCATGGTGCATGGGTGGAATGGCCACCTCCATGCCTAACTTTTCGACACGCCTCAAAAGAACTTGAGCCGAAACTGTAAAATAGTTTTACAAGGCCGTTTTGTCGCCTTAGCATCGCAGAAAACAAGGGTAGCAACGTGTCGACAAAAAGCTATGAATACGCACGCTTAGATGCCTTCCCCGAGTTGGCCGATCAAGCGAATTCACTGATTGAGGCAGCTTTTGCCTACCAAAAAAATTTCAAATTTTCTGTCGATTTTGCCCCGCTCGCTGGAGCACAACACAATCAACAACGTCACATACTGATAGATCCTACGAATTCCACTGTCGTTGCCCACGTAGGAACACGTCTCAAGAGCTTCGTATGGCAGGGAGAAACGATTCCAGTGGTGATGTTAGGTGGAATCGCTGTCGCTGAGAGTGAAAGAGGGCAAGGACTCTTTCAATTACTCTTTGAGCGTGTGCTTTCTACTCTCCATTCTCAATGCGCTCTCTTTATCTTATGGAGCGACAAGCACGAGCTCTATCGTAAGTGGCATTTCCATCTCGCAGGCAAGCAGTGGTGCTACCGTACTACCACCGCTGAGAAAGCTCATTCAGTAGAGCGTCTGATTGATTTAGCTCCTGCCGAACGCGAAAAGCTCGCGGTGCTTTATCGCCAACAAGTGAATCAGCATTTCTTTTCACCATTGAGAGATGAAAGTGATTGGAACGATCTCGCTGAGATCACCTCTGCCGAATTGATTCGCATGAAAGCAGGCTACGTTTTCCGTGGCAAAGGCATGGACCTGCAAGGTGTCTTACATGACTTTGCTCATGTGAATGGAGTGAATGGCGTCACAGAAGAACTCGGTAACGCCGGTGTCTTGTGGGCGGCCAAGAATGAAATGGTACCTGATGAAGTCCTGCAAGACTTGCAGCAAGTCGGACTTTGGCGTCCCAACACCCATCCCATGGCGCTTCGCAAGCTCTCTCTCTTGTTAGGCATGGAAATAAACTATCGTGATGATCGCTTCGTAGTTGAGCGCCAAGGCGTGAGCATCAAGATGGATGCAGAAGAGCTGATGGATGAAATATTTAACTACGGTAAACACGGTCTGCGCTCAGATGGCGTACCAGTGTATGTCGGTGGACTAGATTCGATTTAGTATTTTTTTAAGACGAGAGAACGGAAGAGGATTAAAGCCGCAATTCCCCAGAACACCCAAGTCATCGTCGGGATCTGCGAGAAGGTTTCGGGATTCTTTCCCATAAGTGGCATGGCACCGACGAGAATAAACGTTCCTGATAAAAGAGAAAGCCCTAAGAAATAGAGCGAGCGCGAGACTGACTTCACATAGTCGTCAGCGCCTTGTAGTTTAAGTTCAAAAGCATAACCACGACGGGCCTGCTCGCGCATAAACCACTTCAGATGCTTCGGCAGAATACGAAGTGAGGTCAGCAAGTCTTTGCCGATCCACATGGCTTCCTCTTTGGCGGTCTCTTTTGAAAGCACTTCACCTAACAGCTTCGGAAGATCTTTTTCGAGTATCTTGAAAATATTGAGATCAAGCCCTACAGACTTCCCTACGCCATCTAAGGTCATCAAAGCGCGGAAGATAATGAACCATTCGCGCGGTAGATAGAGGCGATGGCGCGTGAGCGTACTGATAATGGCACGAACTAGATCTGTAACGTTGGTCTCTTTAATAGAGAGACCCACAAAAGGTGAGAGATTATCGCGAATATCACGAATGAGTTCTTCGTGATCCGGAATTGTGTCGTATTCAGCGACCTCAAGGAACTCATAAACCATGTTCTCATAATCATGAGTGACTACAGCGTAAAGAACAGCAATCAAGTTGGTGCGATTCTTTTTTGAGAGTGTTCCCATCAACCCAAAATCAATAAGACCGAGGCGATGATCTTTCATGATGAAGAAGTTTCCACCATGCAAGTCTGCATGGAAGAAGCCATCTGAAAGCAATGTCTGGGCAAAGAGTTCTACACTTCTCTCAAGCTTTTCCACCATTCCAGGACCAAGCTCTTCGAGTGTTCTAAATTGATTAAACGGTCGGCCATCGAGGTACTCCATCACCAAAATATTGGTTGAAGAGAATTCCCGATAAATCTTCGGCACCACAAAATCATTATGCTTATCAATACGCGCCAAGTTTTTACCCAGTCGTTCGCAGTTCTGTGCTTCCGTCATGAAGTTCAGCTCTGTCATAGTGGCGCGAAAAAAATCCTCGATGACTCGTGAGATTCCTAGATAACGAATATTCTCCGAAGCACGTTCAACCTGCGCGACAATGAATCGCACGATTTCAAAATCCGTGCGCAAAACTTTTTCAATACCTGGACGACGAACCTTCACAACAACGCGTTCACCGGTGAGAAGTGTGGCGCGATGAACCACTCCAATCGAAGCTGTTCCAATAGGTATTTGTTCAATGTCACTAAAGATTGTGTTCAGAGGACGACCGAGTGAGGCTTCAATTACATCTTTGGCTTCGTTGAACGGAATGGCCTTTACTTCATTTTGTAATTTTTTAAGCTCACGGATGAGGGCGGGATCTAAAATATCTTCTCGCGTAGCAAGAAGTTGGCCCATTTTGACAAAACTTGGACCGAGTTCCTCAAAGGATAGACGAAGACGTTGGCCCAATAGTCCCCACCATTCTTCGCCGCCATCCGTCGTCTCGGTGCTGACATCCCCGTCGGTGGTGGAAGTACTTAGTCCTGGGACTTCTGTCCCCAGCCCTGACTTAATGATGAGTGATTGGAATCCGTTCTTGCTAAAAACAGTCAAGATTTCGCGAAACCGCGCAACGTTTTTGATAGTTTTAGAGAGACCGATACCAGTCTTTATCAAGTCCATGAGCTTCCTTATGCTTCCATCATACGCCTGTGCACTGTAAGCTCATAGGGTGCACAACCTTGCCCATATTCTTATTCTCGTCACTGTTTTGCTTGCCCCTATAGGGCATGCTGCTGATTCGTGTAGTCGCACGGCGATTGTTAATTACCAAGAAGTCTTGGTTGATGCGAGTTCAAGTAACCGCGGCGAAGGTTTGCGCTATTACTTGCAACGTGATCCGGTAGCCAAAAAACTTCTGAATGAGTATCAACAAAACAACCGTCCACGGTGGCAGGGTGCCGCGTTGAGTACTCTTGGTACCGCCACAGTGCTGGCCGGTTTCTTGCGCTCGAATGAAGGCAAGAATGAGACATTTACCGGAAGAAATACTCTGGTCTTTGGCGGACTCACCATGATTGCCGTGAGTTATTTGATTTCCCGAACAAATCAGTATAATAATGAGTGGCTTTTGCAGCGGTCCATCGAAGAACATAATAAACGCAACACCCCACGCATTTATTTTTCTGCCGATCCAGATTCATCCAATAGCAACGGCTTTGGGATGGGGATGCAGAAGGAGTTCTGAGTCATGGTTCAATGCCCTCGCTGTGGTAAGAATGTCCCCTACATGGAAGCATTTCCCCCTGGTCGCGCTGATCAATGTTCGAGCTGCGGTGTTGATTTGAGGAATTGCATTTCGTGTAAGCACTACGACAAGACGGCCTACAACGAGTGCCGTGAACCTTCGGCTGAGCGAGTGGTTCTAAAAGAGAAAGCAAATTTCTGTGAATGGTTTAAGTTCGGACCGGGAGCTGCTGGAACGGGCTCTACGAAAGACGATATGTTAGAGAAAGCGAAAGCATTATTTAAGAAATAAGAGGATCTATGATCGAAACGCCCATGACCGCTCTCGGAAAAAAGATGATGGAATCCGAGCTCGACCAGCTCATTAAAGTTGACCGTGAAAACGTCAAAGAAGCCATCGCTGAAGCTCGCGCCTTGGGTGATCTCAAGGAGAACGCCGAGTACTCTGCTGCCAAAGAAAAACAATCCCACGTCGAAGGACGTATTCAAGAATTGCAATCAAAGCTTTCACGCGCCCGCGTTGTTCAAACCAATGGCATGCAGGGAACGAAAATTGTCTTCGGCGCAACCGTTCGAATCACGGATGCTAACGGCAAAGACATCACTTACCAAATCGTTGGTGAAGACGAAGCCATGACGGATGCGAGCAAAATTTCTTACAGTTCTCCCTTGGGCAAAGCGCTCATTGGCAGAGAGTCTGGCGATGAAGTGGTCGTAAAGGCCCCGAAGGGTGATGTGACCTATGAGGTCCAAGCCGTCGAATACCGCTAGCCTTAGCGGCGAATCTCATTTGCTAGCGGTTGCCGCTGGCAAAAAAACTCCTTCCGCTCACCTTGAGTCTCTCGTGGCTGCGGGTGTAAGAACACTTGATGATCTCATGTGGCTGCTTCCCCTTCGCACATTGCCAATGCCAAAGCCTCGCCCTTTTCGTGAGGCCCGCGAAGGCGAGCTCTTTCTAGGTTGTGGGAAAGTTATTCATCGTGAAGTAAAACCCGCCTATGGTCGTCGCACCAAGGGACGTTTTTTGCTCAGCAATGGTTTTGTTATTGTAAAAGAACTAGATGGCGAAGCCACCTTACCACTGCGTTTTTTTAATCTCTATCCTCAGCAGAAAAAACAAATCGAAGATTGGGATAAAGTTTGGTTTCTGGGCACCATGCAAGAATGGAAAGCACAAAACCAAATCGTGAATCCGAAAGTGCATTCCTTGGTGGATGAAGCTTGGGCGCAGACACTGGGTGAATGGCTCGTCGAGTACCCAACCGTCAACAAAGTCCCCGGCACCTACACCGCTAAGTTGTTCGATAATCTTCCGACGGATTTCTGGCAGGGATTGAAGTCTGATTACGGTACTGATGAGCTCAATGACTTATCACTCTCCCGTGCATTCCAAATTCTTCATGCGCGCATTCCTTCAGCACAATTTACTAAAGAGCTCCGTAGTTCTGCTGAAGAACGACTGGCCTACGAAGAATTCTTTGTGGATCAACTCAAGATCACCACACGTCGGCGTTTTATTAAGAGAAAAGTCGGACCGAATATTCAACCGGACGCAGAAACGCTCACGGTCTTTCTCAAACGACTCCCATTTACTCTCACAGAGGACCAAATCAAATCTGTGCAGCAGATTCTGGATGACATGAACACCGGACATCCCATGATGCGAATGTTGCAAGGTGATGTGGGTTGCGGAAAAACTGTCGTAGCTATGCTGGTGGCCCTCGTGGCCATTCAACAAGGCCACCAAGTCGCACTCATGTGCCCTACGGAAGCTCTCGCTCATCAACATGCGAAGACACTTACAGAGATGTTCGGCTCACTGCCCTTTCTCAAGCCGGTACTTCTCTTAGGAAGTCTGAAGAAAAAAGGCAAAGACGCCGTTTTGAAGGCCCTCGCAGAGGGCGAAGCCAACTTTGTGATTGGCACACACTCACTCTTTCAAGAGAGTGTCGTTTTCAAAAAACTCGCCCTCGCCATCATTGATGAGCAACACAAGTTTGGAGTTGAGCAACGCCTAATGCTCACAGCAAAAGGCGCCGGTACTCACTGCCTCATCATGTCAGCGACACCTATCCCACGCACACTCTCTCTTGCTCAATATGGTGATTTGGATTTCACAACGATCAAGGTCATGCCGGCGGGTCGCAAAGGCATCAAAACACGAATAGTGGCCAAAGCGAATTATGATAAATACGTGGAGTTCATCAAGCAGCGTCTTGCGGGTGGTGATCAAGGCTATATGGTGTTTCCGGCCATTGAAGAATCTGAAACTATGGCCCTGCAAAATGTGACGGATGCTTTTCAACAGTATCAAAAAGAGCTTCCCGGTGTTCCCATGGCCGTTTTGCATGGAAAAATGAAAGCCGAAGACAAAGAAGCCACAGTGAAAGCCTTTACCGAGGGTACCATCCGCATTCTCATCGCGACCAGCGTAATTGAAGTCGGCATTAACGTACCGAACGCGGCTTTCATGTGTGTCTACAACCCAGAGCGCTTCGGCCTGAGCTCTCTTCATCAACTTCGTGGCCGGGTTGGCCGGGGTGATAAGGCCGGTTTTTGTTTCTTGGTTTTGGATAAAGACCTGGGTCCAAGCGCGATAGAGCGCTTGGAGGTTCTGGAAAAAACCACAGATGGTTTTGTCATTGCCGAGGCCGATTTACAGAACCGCGGCGAGGGCGATCTCTTCGGAGTGGACCAGTCAGGTGAAGTCACACGCAGACGTGTGGCCGACTTTATGAAGCATTCCCATGTTCTTGAGAAAGTGTACCGAGACGTTCAACATCTCATGGCGACTGATCCAGGCAAAATCGATCCTATGCTGCTGAAGCTCGCCCGCGATCAGAAGATTTTAGATACAATCTAACCATGCTAGAAATCCACATCACTTCCTGCACAGACCCCGAGTACGAGGGTGTCTGGCGCTTTCACAAAAACCAGATTTATTTCGGTCATCCGGAAGGTGATATTTCTCCCGAAGGTATGCTCCCTTCCAATGCGTTCATGCTCGAAGTGTTACCAGATTTCCTCCAAGCACAGCCAGGGCCCATGATGGAGTACTGGTTGCTTAACGGAAAGCGATCGACTAAACCTCGCAAACTTAAAATCAATGATCAGCTACAAGTGGGAGAAATCATTTTCAAGATCACCGCTGCAGAATACAAAGAAGTTGAGAGTAAAAAGAAAATCCTCGATGCCAAACTCAAAGTTTTGGTCGCTCAGGAATCTCCACTGCTGGGTCTGGTGCAACTCCTCAACGCCAAAAGCAAGTAGGCCCCCGTGCAACTCCACGCTAATTTTTTCAAGACAACTGATGGTGAGCAAATTTTTTATACCACCAACTTCCCGGTGGATTTCAAAACCAGCCATGAGAAAGTTCTGTTATTTAACTACGGTCTGGTGTGCAGCAATCTCCATTGGAAATACCAACTCGAATGGTTCTCAAACGCTGGCTACAAGATTCTTTTTCATGACTACCGAGCGCACTTTCAAAGTTCGGGAAAAGATAATTTAACAAACGTTACTTTTGAGCGCATCGCACTTGATATCAATGAAATGCTTGATCATCTCAAAATTAAATCTGTCGTAGCTATCGGCCATAGTATGGGTGTGAATATCACACTTGAACTGGCCCGTAGGCACCCGGAAAAAGTTCACGCCATGTGCCTGCTCTCTGGCACAACCCTGCCCGTGAAAGATGTTATGTTCGACACCAATCTCATGGAGTACATCATCCCCGCAGCCGAGGAAGTGTTGAAGCGGTATCGCGAGGTCTTTCAATTTGTGTGGGATACCCAGGCCATGAACCCCATGACATTGAAACTGATTCATTCGCAAGGTTTCAATGAAAAGCAAGTTGGTCGAGACTACATTGAAATTTATATGAACCGAGTCGCGCAGCTAGGTCCGGACTTATTTTTGCAGCTCTTTAATCAAATGCAGGCGCATGACATTCTTGCGCATCTCGAGAACATGAATATTCCCTCGCTTATTATTGGCGGCGACCGAGATCGTGTGATTCCTTTCCACTTACAACGTTTGCTACAACAACGTCTAGTGAGCTCCGAACTTTATATCGTTAAAGAAGGCTCGCATGTCCCGCAAGTTGATTTTCCTGAGTTCGTGAATGAGAGAATGAAAGTTTTTCTGGAAAAACGACTGACCTAGAGGCCCTTCAATTCGATCAGCGGTTTAAAAATTCTTCGCATAGCCGATTTTACCTGTGATTTTTTGTACTCTTGATGGCTGGCTTCACCCTGTGTGTTCTGCTGATGACTGAGCTCATCCGTGATCTGAACTTCGAACGGATAGAAGAAGCGCACATCACGGGAAATCGGCGTTGTATCTAAAGCAAGCAGCTGCTTAGCAATCGGATTTTCTTTATCCTGCAAAGCCGCTTTGCGAATTTCGTTAAAATGCGCCATAAAAGGATTGCGATACTTGATCAACTGTCGGCCCGTGAAATGAATCGCACGGTACTCTTGTGAGGAATGCTGATTGTGCTCAGAGGAACGCTGGGGCACACATTGCTCTACCAACATCTCGAGTTCTTTTAAGTAGCGTGTTTCATCCCATCCTTGGCGATAGCAATTTTTGAGCAAGGTGTTCTTGCGACGTTTAAGCATGTCGAGATCGACCAAGGTGTTTTGTGAACGGCTCGGTTTGATATTGTTAATCATCACGACGTAGTTCGTAACGAGGAACTTCAACACACGCAAAGAATCAACTTTCGACTTGGTGACAATGCGAACACCGATACGATCAAAGAGTTCTTCGGCGACGTTCTCTTGTTTGTGCAAGAGTTTGATGATGATCGACTCGCGAGTCTTTTTGGCTTTAGTTTGAAAATCAATCAACTGAATAACAAAACCATGATCGTTTTTTATCCACAGATTATTTTCTTCATCACGCAAAACGTATTTATAAAAACGGTCGAAGATTTGCTGTTGAATCACACTGAAGTAACGGTAACGAAGATCTTTATCCGCGTGCAGGATGGTATGCATGACTTTCAGTACAACTCCGGCCCACAGCTCTTCTTCAAGGTTTGGCTTAGAGCCTGCTTTGCCGGTGGCCAACAAGAAAAGTTCAGAGATGTCGGTGAGAGTGTAGAGGAAACTTGGAACAGAAAGTGGGAGGCCTTCAGGATTACCTTCTTTCAAAAAATACCGCTTAATGAATTGGATCGCCTCTTGGTAGTTACCAAAAAGCTCTGCATTCTCAACCGGATTCTTGAGATCAAAACCATAGCCGCCCAAGAAATCGTAAACTTGGTCACGGTCAAACATTTCTGTGAGATAGTTCTTAGCATCAAGCGAGGACTGACCGCTGCACACCAAGTGCAGGGTTTCCCAGTTGAAAAGATGCTGGGCGAGAAAATCTGGACGCTGAGTCACTATCGCTGTCCTCTCGTTCAGGCTAAAATGATGGGAAAAACTAACCTAGATGATATGAAAGCGCAAAACAACAACCGTCCCCATATAGCTCTTGTCCTGTATCTTTCGTGGTTTGGCGCAGGACGCGCACCGAAAGCGCCGGGAACGTTTGGAACGCTCGCAGCTCTTCCCTTTATCTACGCATGGAGTCTGCTCGAACTTCCAGCGTGGATTAATTTTTCTTTCATCACACTCATGACGATCGCAGCTTGCTTCGCTGCTGATCACGTTCAAAAACAACTCAAACTGCAAGATCCGCAGTGGATCGTGATTGATGAAGTGATTGGTATGTCTCTTACGTGGGCGATTGTAAAACCCACGACGCTTCCTCTGTGGATGGCGTCTTTTGTGGCGTTTCGTTTTTTCGATATTGTAAAAATTTGGCCAGCTTCATACTTTGACAAAAAAGTTAAAAATGGCGCCGGCACGATCCTCGATGATGTGGTCTCTGGAGTGTTTGCGGGAATTTTTGTTTATGCCCTATCCAATTTTCTCCAACGCTTTTAGTCAAATTTTCTAAGTTTCCGATAATTTGGGCTTCCGTAATTTTTCCGTACATTTGCATGAAAAACCCTTGGCACCAACGCCAACCGGGTGTTAGCGTGAATATACACACACACCCGAAATCATTGAATACCAAGGGGACACAGCATGGCTTTTAACAGCACTTTTGAAAACAGCGGTGACGCGGCTAACAAGAAGAAGGCCCTAGAACTCGCACTCTCTTCCATCGAAAAGCAATTCGGCAAAGGCGCTATCATGCGCTTGGGCAACGATCAGGTTCAAGAAAAAATCGCAGCAATCTCGACTGGATCACTCGGCCTTGATCTCGCTCTCGGCATCGGCGGTATTCCACAAGGTCGTATCGTAGAAATCTACGGCCCAGAATCTTCAGGCAAAACAACTCTCACTCTTCACATCGCAGCTGAATGCCAAAAGATGGGCGGCACTGTCGCTTTCGTCGATGCAGAACATGCACTCGATACATCTTACGCCTCGAAGTTGGGTCTCGATGTTCCTAACACACTCATCTCTCAACCAGATTCGGGTGAACAAGCTCTTGAGATCGCAGACATGCTCGTACGTTCAGGTGCAGTGAACTTGTTGATCGTCGACTCAGTCGCCGCTCTTACACCGAAAGCAGAACTCGAAGGCGAAATGGGCGATAGCCACATGGGCCTTCAAGCGCGCTTGATGAGCCAAGCTCTTCGTAAGCTTACTGGTTCAATTTCACGCTCAAACTGCACCGTGATTTTCATTAACCAATTGCGGATGAAAATCGGTGTGATGTTCGGTAACCCAGAAACAACGACGGGCGGTAATGCTCTTAAGTTCTATGCTTCAGTTCGTATGGATATCCGCCGCATCGGCG
>JAKFUR010000160.1 GCA_021732585.1 Bacteriovoracaceae bacterium | reverse complement strand
CTCCACACGCCGATCATCACTTCAAGCGATGGTGAAGGCGCTGGCGAGATGTTCCGCGTGTCGACGTTCCCCGTGAACGGCGCGCCTCAAGTGGCCGGCAAAACAGATTTCTCAAAAGACTACTTCGCGCGCGAGACATTCTTAAACGTAACGGGTCAGCTGGAAGGGGAGTGCTACGCTCTTGCTCTCGGCAAAATCTATACTTTCGGTCCAACCTTTCGTGCAGAGAACTCGAACACCGCTCGTCACTTGTCTGAGTTCTGGATGATCGAGCCGGAAGTCGCCTTTGCAGATCTTGATGATGTCGCCGATCTTGGACGTGACTACATTCAGTTCATGATTAAAGCCGCCATGGAGAAATGCCCGGACGAACTCGCTCTCCTTTCTCAAAGAAATGATCCGGCATTGCTCGAGACGCTCACGCATGTGGCCTCTTCGCCATTTGCCCGTGTGACTTATACTGAAGCCGTGGAGATTTTGCAGAAGGCCCAAGGCGCTGGTCATAAGTTTGAATTCGCTGCACCAGAATGGGGCGGCGACCTTGCCACGGAACATGAACGCTACCTGTGCGAGATTCATTACAAAAAGCCGACCATCGTGACGGATTACCCGAAGGGCATTAAGGCCTTCTATATGAAGCAGAATCCCGACGGCAAAACTGTGCGCTGCATGGACATCTTGGTTCCAGGTGTGGGTGAAATCATCGGTGGCAGCCAGCGTGAAGACGATCACGGCAAACTCGAAACTCGCATGAAAGAGATGCACCTCAAGCCAGAAGACTACTGGTGGTACATGGATCTGCGTCGTTTTGGCAGTGTGCCACACGCAGGATTCGGCCTTGGGTTCGAGCGCGCTGTGATGTACATCACTGGAATGACGAATATCAGAGATGTCATACCTTTCCCAAGAACGCCGAGAAACGCTGAGTTTTAAATGACTTAGCGCAGAGTAAGTTTTTTTGACTGGAACAGTCGGGATATGTTTCCTAGTCTGTTCAACATCAGCAAAAGGACATTTTATGAAGCATCTCAGCATTGTTTTGATGGGTTTATTCATTATCAGCTGCGGAAAAAATTCCAGCGGTGATAGCAGCAGCACCAATCGATTCAGAGACCCAGTCGTTGAAGAGAGCGGCGCGACACAAGACCTCCAGCGTTTGATCGATAAATATCGCAGAGCAGGCCGTGCACCGCGCTTGCTTCGTGCGCCGATCATCGACAATGAAGCCGATATCCACGCCCAAGACATGAGCGATGGCCGCACTCCTTACGGACATTTCGGTTCACAAGAGCGCTGCATGCGCGCTCGCCGCAACATCGGCGGAGGCAATGCGTGCACTGAGATGGTGGCCCGTGACCAGTACAACGCAGAAGCCGCTTTCAACAGCTGGATTAGCATGCCAGGCACTCGTGCTCGTTTGCTTGATCCACGTTTTAATTACGTCGGAATTGGTGTCGCAACCGATCGTTTCAATCGCGTCTACTGGACTTTGATTTTGCTTCAGCAGTGATTAGCTGGCGAAAAATCCCTAAGCATCTTCTCTTCAAAGCTATTAATGTGTGGCCCCCATTTTTGGGGGCCGGCATTCGGCTCACGAAGCTCGACCCTGATTTCAGATTCATTCGTGTCGAGATGCCTCTCACCAAACTCAACACCAACTACGTCGGCGTTCACTTCGGCGGCTCGCTCTATAGTATGACGGATCCTTGGTACATGCTCATGTTGATCGAAATCTTGGGGCGAGATTATGTGGTGTGGGACAAGGCCGCCAACATCCGCTTTCGCAAACCAGGCAAGGGCCGCGTGTGGGCGGAGTTTGCAATTTCGGATGAGTTGGTTGAATCCATCAAGGCCGACGTGGCCCTGCGCGGGAAAACTGAGCGAGTGCTTCCCATTCTCATCATGAATAGTGAGGGGCAGACCATTGCAGAGGTGGATAAAACGCTCTGGATTGCTCATAAGCGCGATTAGCCGAGCGTTTTACATCAATGAATCTTTGATGGATTATGCCGATAAAACACCATGGCTTCTTTAAAATCAGTCATTGCGATTGCTCTCATTCTTATGACCCAAGAGGCTCACACTCAGCCGTGTTTTGGGGAAGCCGAGTGTGCTTCCCAGCTGGTACGTGTGGCGGTAGCAGGAAATGCCCTCGCGTCTTCTAGAAGTGACGAAAGCAATTTGTCCTTCTTGTTACCTCTTCTCGAAGCTGGCGCAGATTCCGCGGCCTTCAATCAGTTAACGCAAACACCGGTGCAACTGCAGCCTATGGGGATGCCGCATTCTAAAGAACGTTGCTTGCAAGAAAAGCGTGAAGGAGATCCGCTCTACGCTCAACTCGATTGTGATTCTCCGAGCCTTTGTGCGCTACCCACATTGAATAGTACGGTCCGAGAGCAGATATGTTTTAGGCTCCCATGTCCAGTGCTTGAAGGAAGCTTGCAAGTAGGGGCCTGCCAAAGTGTGGAGATGATCTACCCGGGGCAAATTTCTTTTCCTGAGCCTCTACGAATTGAAAAATTATCTGCGACACCCAAAGAGGTCAAAATCGAAAACGGTCGGGTGAAAATGTGTGTGCAGCTCACCGAGCTTGAGCTGAACATGTCCGCGGCTTTTGCCTTAAATACCCAAGGCACGCAGCTTGCTGACGACTCTCTCACCATCAGAAATATTAATCCTCGTCTCGATGCGCCTCGTGAAGTTTGTATCAGTGCACGAGTGAACTTCAATGGTTCGGAACCGCTGGAGGACGTCAGACTTGAAGTGCCTGGAGGGCCTTTTATTTCTGACTCTATCCTTAGAGAAGCCGCGCCACGCTTGAGCATTGAAGGATTGAGCGGCTATTCGGCCACCGACATCCAGGCGATTCAAAACGAAGTTGTCCCTGTGCTGTTCCAGCCCGTGCGGAGCTCGATTGAAGAAGGGATCAAGAGAAGTCTCAGCGAAGTGCTGAGGACAAATGTGAGAGAGAGTGTTGCTGAACTAAGGCAACAGTTTGACCAGGGACGGGTCATGCGCGTCGATGCCGGAGCGCTCATGACAGAGTTGGGTGTGGCCAACATGAGTGCCCAAGATTCGCTTGCGGTCCTCGAGTGTGCCACGATCCAGCGTGCAGGAGGGCAGATTCCGGCGGGCCACAGCTGTCTTGGCTTACCTAACGTAGGAACCTCTTCAGGCGCAATCACCCAACAAACTCCTGTTCAGTATTTCTTTGCGGTCAATCGGTTGAGAGATCTCTTCGCGAGGCGGGATGGGTCCACCAATATAACATCTGAAAATATTCGCCAAAGACTCTTACGTGTCAAAGAGCAGTTGCAGAAGCTAGATCCGTTTTGGGTTAGCACCGACATTGAAGATCTCGATAAAATGATTGATGGGATTGTAGTCGCACAGACAAACGCAAATCTCCCTCGCTTCATGGAGTTGCAGGCACAGCTTGGCACGAGCATGACAGGTGTGGGACTTTCGTTGCCTGATATTTGTGATGCCAATACGCCCTCTGCTCACGAAGGTCGCTCGATTCCAAACTGTCCGATTCAAGTCTATTCGGATCTCAAGGACATGAATGCGCTTCTCGGCCGGATGTGGGAAAACGGGCAAATGTGTGCGGAGGGACGTGGTGCTTTCGTTCCTGAACGTGACAGCGCAGGACAGCCGCAGTTTTATCCGAGTGGCATGCCTCGTGGCTCTGGATGCAAACTCGAGATGAGCGGAATGACCTGCTACCTGAAGTCACCTCCACAGCTGCGCTACATTGCTTCGTCTCGCCGTTACGCGACCTCTGTGCAGATGGAGAAATGTTTCCACTATGGGTTTCTTGGGATTGGGAAGTTCGGAGGCGATTTGAATATCAATTACAACTTCCGAGCGAAGGCCTGCAACAATGGCGATTTCTGCGCGGAAAGTCCGAATGTGAATTGGTCCGTAGTGCCAGGTACAGCGCGCTTTGCGCTTCAAAACGGCGCCGCCTTTAATCAAACTGTCATGAATGCGCTCAACGACGGAATCTCAGGTACCCTAGGCTCAACGGTGCGCTTACCACTGGCTTCGGCGACGGGAGTGCTTGGTTCTGTTCCGTTGCGATCTGAAGGAAGAGTAGATACAGGCGCCGGTTTTTTCGGCGCCTGCTTAGAAGTAGATCCTAACTAGGTTTTTTATCAACAAGGGCCGCAATCACCAAGTCACCGCTGACATTCAAAGTCGTGCGGCACATATCCAAGAAACGATCCACGCCAAGAATCAGCGCAATCCCTTCAGCGGGAATACCCACCGAGTTCATGATGATCATGATGAGGGGCAATGAGCCGCCCGGAACACCCGCGGTACCGATACCGGCGATGATACACATCAAGACGACTTGCAACTGCTGGCCCATAGAGAGATCGACCTGAAACACTTGCGCCAAGAACAACACGGTGACACCTTCAAAGAGCGCGGTCCCGTTTTGGTTAGCGGTGGCACCCACAGTGAGTACGAAGCGTGAGATCGAGGGCGTGAGACCCAGTTTGGTTTCGGCCACTTCGATGGACTTCGGAAGAGTGGCGTTCGATGAACTGGTTGAGAACGCGTAGAGGTAAACGTCTTGGCACTTACGGAAGAAGTCCCACGGATTACGTTTCGCGAAGACTTTCAAGAGGATCGAGTAGACCACGAATTGCTGAATCAAGAGACCGACCACGACTGTGGCGGCGAAGTAGATGAGGGATTCAAAGATCGAGAGCCCGAACTTGAAAGCGGTCTGGAAAACGATCGCGAAGACGGCGTAGGGCGCGAGCTTCATGGCAACTTCAACGATCTTGAGGGACGCCTGGAAAATCTCATCAAAGATTCCCATGATCAACAGGGGATGATCACCTTCGCGGCCCTTGCGGTACAGGTGAAAGGCAAAACCGAAGAACAGGGCACAGAACATGAGAGCAAGCATTTCGCCGTCGAGCGCGCGAACAGCAGCGTCGAGAGGATTTTTTGGAATCACTTCTACCATCGCTTGCGCAAAGCTCTTGGCGTTGCCGGCGTTGGCGCTGATGGTATCGACGTTGGCCTTGGCGGTTTCGAACACCGAGCGGTCGACGTTGAAGCCGTCACCGGGGCGCACACTGTTTACTAAACCGATGCCGATGATCACAGAAGCAGTTGAAGCAATGATGGTGTAGAACAAAGTCATGCCGGCGACTTTGCCGACGCCCTGATTGCTGGCGAGGTCATAGACACCCAAAACCAACGCCGAGAAGACCATCGGGACTACGATCATGAAGAGGAGGCGGAGAAAGACTTGCCCGACGGGAAAGATCAGGTTCTGGTTCATGGTCTGTAGCCAGCCGATATCCTGATAGCTGTGGGCGAAGGTGCCGGCCACAATACCAAGTCCGAGCCCTAGAAGTAATTTCCAGTGATTTTTCATGAGATGTCCTCCGTGTATATCAATATGCTAACCCGCTTACCGATAAGATTCCATGCGTCTTTTCCTATTAATTACGTGTTTGGCTTTCTTTGGCTGCGGTAAAGATGAGGACGTGCGCAGTTCGCGCTCACTCAACAAGTACGAAACCACCAAGAACTACTTCACGGTTTCAACCAAACTCACGGTTGAGGTGGCCTATGAGTCGGGGCAAAGGCCCTACGCCGATGGAAGTACCATTGGAGCAGGTATTCCCATCTGGCAGATCTTGGATGAAAACTTGAATGCGCTCTATCAAGGGCGTGCGCAGCTGCCCGTGATCGTGGTGCCAAAAACGCACGCCGAGATGAAGGAATTGCCGGTCCAAGGTAAGACCAGCTGGACGCCCGAAGATATCCTGAAGCTCTCCGAGAAATATCGCACGGGCCGATCTTCAGCGACTGAAACTTACTTCTGGGTCGTATTCCTTGACGGTGTTTTCAATGATGGCAAGAAGGATCAACCTTCAACTGTTGGGGTTTCGCTAGGTGGGACGACAGTGGTGGCGATTTTTAAAGAAGTGGTGCGACAGTCCGGCATGTCTGCTGCGGGTTTTGTTCCTCTCTTTGTTGAGCAGGCGACGCTCGTCCACGAAATCGGGCACGCATTAGGGCTTGTGGACAACGGATTGCCGATGAACGAAGCCCACAAAGATACCGAGGGGCATGGGGCCCATTGCAACAACGATAAGTGCGTAATGTATTGGCTCAATGAAGGTCGCTCGGATCTCATTCAATTCGCGATTCGAATGAATCAAACAGGCAACGTGGTGATGTTCGACCAGAATTGCTTGAATGATGCGCGAAATTTCTAATCTGAAACAGAACTCGTAACTCACGAAGATCATTCACAACGGCACTCGTTTTCACGGGTGGAAATGACCAAATTTAAAAGAGATTTAGCAGAAAGGTTCCACCGTCGCTGAGAAGAAAAATTGCAGAGTTATTTCGAATCTGAAATTTTCTTCATCGCAATGTTATACGCCGGCCGTGCCTGAATCTTTTTTAGAAAAGCCGCGATGTGAGGCCGTGGGCCTTTCACACGTGTCGCTGCGGCTTCCAATGGGAAGCTCATCATGATGTCGGCCATGGAGAAGTCTCCGCTAAACCATTCATTTTTTGCGAGATGGGCTTCCACATAATCAAGATGCAATTTCATCTGCGGTCCGATGAAGGCTTTGCGAACTTGCTGAGCAATCGCTTTCGCCAATGGGCGGATGAAGAACGGCGCGCCGGTCTCAACTTTGCTGAAGACCAATGTGAGAAGCAGCGGTGGCATGAGAGAGCCTTCCGCATAGTGGAGCCAGTAATTGTCTTGCGGCTTAAGTTTTCCCGTCTTCTGCGCAAAGTATTCGCAGATAAAGCCCGACTCCGCCAGCACACGCCCGTCATCAGTGAGGAGCGGCGACTTTCCTAGAGGATGGATCGCCCTGAGCTCAGCTGGTGCAAGCATCGTTTTCGGATCGCGCTTGTAGCGCTTCACTTCAAACGGCAACCCGAGCTCTTCCAACATCCAAACGATACGCTGTGAACGTGAATTTTCTAAGTCGTGAATGATGATCATGTTAGTTCCACACCACACCCACACTGGAATTTCCGCGGGCGTCTTTGGTGACCTTAAGATTAATAGGTAAGCGTTGAGACAACGCTTTAACGTGCGTGATGAGACCAATCTGCTTGCCGCGCGAGCGTACCTGCTGCAGCATCTCCATGACATCCTCGAGGGAATCTTCATCGAGCGTGCCGAAACCCTCATCAATGAAGAAGCAATCAATGTCGGCCCGGCCGCGTGCCATTTCAGCGAGGGCCAGTGCCATCGCAAGACTCACCATGAAGGTTTCACCGCCAGAGAGGGTGGTGACTTTACGGAGCAATCCATCACGCCAGCGATCGATCACCCAGAACTCAGGTACTAGTTTTCCTTTCTTGGCGTTGTGCTGAATTTCGTAACGACCCGAGCAAAGTTTTTCCAGCTCGAAGTTCGTTTGTTGGATGAGGGCCGCTTCAACTAAGGAAAGAACATAAGTGCGCATGTCGTCCTGGCCTAAGACATCCAGAATGCGCTTCCAGCGATGGGCCTCTTTGGTGGCTTCGCTTTGTTGCTTTTCAAAGAGCGCTTTCTTTTCTCTGCGCTTCTCGTCTTCAGTGAGAAGAGTCTTGATCTTGCCGCGCTCAGAGTCTGCTTCGCTGGCCTTACCTTCGAAAGTCTTGATTTCGGTTTCTACTTCTTGCAGAAGGGGAGTCAGGACAGACTCGGCCTCTTGAATGCTCACACTAATAGGTCGTGTTTGATTCATGCGCGTAATCAAATCCGCGTAGAGCACCGCCACGGTAGAAAGCTGTTCTTCGATACGACCGAGCTGGGAGCGGGCTTCGCTCAGAAGTGTTTCTTTCTGGCGATTTTCTTGCTGTAGTACCTGGCCGCGCGCCATGCGCGCACGGAGCTCATCATTGAGTGCTTTGAGCACTGCTTGGGGAGTTGTGCCGGGGTACTGGGCGTTGAGTTTTTGTTGGCGCTCAGTGAGACTCGCTTGAGTTGCTGTGACGATTTGGGTCAGCTCAGCGAGCGACGTCTTAAGTAAGGTGATGTCTTGCGTGAGTTGCGTCTCTTGTTGCTTGAGTATCGCGAGCGCGCGTTCTTTATCTCTCTGTTGACGAGAAATCTCACGGTCCTGGGTGAGCTGTTTAAACGTTAAGGCGGACCACTCGAGGGGAGCATTGAGGACCTTCGCGGTCAGAGCGACAAGCTCAAGGCGTGCTTTCAAATGCGTCTGGAGTTGGGCCTCTAGGTGAGTCAGCTTGTCTTGTGTGGTTTTCCACTGCACGCGCGAGTCCTGCAACTGCTTCTCGAGTTGCTGGCCCTGGGTTTCAAGGCGCGTGAGCGCTTCGTGGGTTTCTTCTTGAAGTTTTAGATCTGTCGCCGTGAGTGATTGTGTCAGAACAGGAAGCGTGGCGAGGCGTTTTTGCAAATCCTGCAGTTTTGTTTCTAGGCGTTCGTCTTGCTTTTGCAATTTAAGGAGCTGTTCTTGTGAACTGGTCTCTTCCTGCGGTTTAAGCCAAGTCTGTTTTAACTGATCCCAGCTCGCGGCGTTGATGGCCTGGGCGCAGAGAGGGCAACCCTCTGGTGTCGCTCGAGCAGCGAGCTGGCCTTGCAGCAAATGAAGAGCATGCTTGAGCGCTTCGTTTTCAACTTTGAGAGTCAGTTCACGCAACGGAGCCGCCAGCTGCGCACGTTCGTCACTCAAAGTTTTGATGTCTGCTGTGAGCTTGAGCGCTTCGGCTTGGGTGAATTCGGCGCGCGTGAGCGTGTCCCGCGCTTCTTTCAAGGAGAGTGAGCGTGCGCTGCCTGCGAGAGTCTGCAAGGCGACGGGGAGCTTTTGTATCAGTTTTGTGCGTTCGGCCTGCAGCTTTGATTCTTCAGCTGCGAGATCACGACCTTTCTCGGTCATGCTCTTAAGCGTTTCTTGCAACTGCGCAAGCTGCTGCTCTAAGAGCGGTGTCTCGCGCTGAAACTTTTCCCATGAAGGCCAATCAATACTTTCGAGATCTGTTGCCGTTTTCCACTGACGATCGATCGAGAGTTTGCTCATCGCCAAATTCGCAGCTGTCACATCTTCCTGTAGTTGCTTTAAACGGCGCTCTTCGCGCTCCAGTCGTGCGGAGTCTTCGCTTCTCTTTTTATTCTGCTCGTTCCACGTGCCGAGGGCCACTTGCAGGGTGCGCGCCTCGCTGTCCATCGTCTCATGAATCGGACGTTCTTTTTCCAATCGTGCTTCAAAGATCTCCACTTCGGCTTGATGGGTCCGCCATGTAGTCATGGTGAGATTGTATTCATCCGTGCGGGTTTTAAGCGTCGCCTGCTGGCCGGCGAGTTTTTCTTGCGCTTCACGGTGTTTTTGTGCGTAGGTCTTAAGATCTAGGATGGCCTGCGCCCAAGGTCTGAGTGTTTTGAGTTTTTCTTGTGTGGCCTCGTGGGCTTGTTGCCATTTCATTTCTTGTTGGCGAGCGGCTTCGACGTCGAAGAGGGTCTCTTCGTTGAGACCGTGGACCTGCACCTCTAAGCGCTGAAGTTTTTCCTGCATCCCTTCAAACTTACGTTTGGCAAGACCGCCCACGGCCTCCAGGTTGTCGCTGGGGTAAAGGTGCTCGAGAATATCTCGGCGCTCAGCGAAGCTTGCGGTTAAGAAACGTGCGAACTCACCTTGATTGAGCACCACACACTTTGAGAACTGATCAAAATCTAAGGAGAGAATTTCTTCCGGGCCACTGTCGAGTACACGGGCCTCAGTGCCCTCATTGAGTTGGTAGAAGAAACGTTCCGTGCGCGGGTGATTTAACAGCGCGCCGTCTTTCTTCCTTACGGTCGTCGACCACTGGGCCAGATGGCGAACTCCGCGCACAGAAAAATTCAATTCGATGGAGGCGTCCCGTTCACCGAGGGTGACTAAGTCCGATTGGATGAGTTGGCGCTTGTAGACTTTGCCGTACAACGCCAAAGAGAGCGCGTTTAGGATGGTCGATTTGCCCGCCCCCGTCTCACCGGTGATGGCAAACAGGTCTTGCCCCGCGAGTGTTTCGAAATCAATGATGTGTTCGCCCCGTAGAGAAGCGAGGTTTTTGACTTTAAGCTGATGGAGGTGCACGTCGGGCCTCCTCCCACAGTGCACGCATGTCGTGTGCTAAATCTGTAGGAACTTCTGTTTCTTCCGGAAACTTAGAAAGGTAGAAAGAATTGAACAGCTCTTCCGGCGTGAGTTTTAAAAGTGTGGTCCAGTTTTCCTTCGCGTCTTTTTTGTCTTCGATTTCGAACTGCGGCATGACACTTAAAAGTTCCAGGCCGCGCCTCTCACACTCGAGGCGAATTTCTTCCACCAGCCCTGGCACGGGAGCCTTCAGCTTCAAATAAATCTCAATCGCCGCGGGAAGTTCACTAGGTGAGATGTCTTCAACTGATTTTTTCCAGTTGTCCTGCGTGAGATTCAGAGACATCAATGGGCGCCAGGTCGTTAGAGGCAACGTCTTGTTAGTAAATCCCGACTCATCCCAGCTTAGAAGCTCGACGCCTTTAGGAGCGGTTTCAGAAAAACGCATGGCGATCGGAGAGCCACAGTAGCGCACAAAAGGTTTCTGCTTGCGTAGCGTTTGCGGTTTATGAATGTGGCCCAAGGCCGCGTAGTCAAAGCTTGCGAGCCAGTCCAAAGGAATACTTTCGAGTCCTGAAAGAGCGAGGGCCTGTTCTGAGCCCGCAGCTTCAAACATGCCAAAGAGATGATGGGCCATGAGAATGCGCCCAGCAGACGTGGCGGCCGGAGGGGTCGCAAGGAAACGCCGAACGAGTTCTTCCGGCCAGCCCGGTTGCGTGACGTCGATGTCACCTTTCCATGGGGCGAGTTCGTGATGCCGGAAGTAGGGCAACAAACAAAGGTCCACATGACTCTTTCCAGAGGGCAGTGGCAGCTTCACCCAATGGGTGCTGGCATCCGGGCGTAAAGCTCCAAACAAGTGAATGCGTTTTTCATCAATCAAACCCGCAGGTGCATCGAGCAGCGTCCCTGAGTCATGATTACCGCCGATGACCCACATCTCGCAGGTGGTAGTGGCCGTCAGGGTAGATATGAAGTCGTAGAACACGCGCAAAGCGCGGTGCGGTGGTTGGGGCACATCAAAGATATCACCGGCAACCAGCAGGTGATGGACGCCTTCGCGTTTGATGATCTCCAAGATTTCAGCCAGGAATCGCTCTTGCTCAGGCAGCCGCTCGAGTTTGAAGAGCTTTTTCCCGAGGTGCCAATCCGATGTGTGCAGCAGCTTGAGCGGAGCACCCATGGTGTGTCCTAGCCTTGCGGAGGACGTTGAGGTCCGCCGTTACCACCGCCACGACCTCCGCGACCGCCACGACGACGACGGCGTTGGCCTTCACCCGCCTGGCCTGGTTGTCCCGGTTCACGAGGAGGTTGCTGCGGACGTGGGCCTTGGGTCTGCTGAGGATCACGATGAGGGCCACGATGTTGATCCGGGCGTGGACCACGATTGTCATGCTGACGTGGGCGATCATCACGGGGACGATCATCGCGTGGGCGCTGATCATTGCGTTGAGGTTGTTGTTGGCGATGGCGCTCGTCTTGGCGTGGACGGTTGTCCTGCTGACGAGGATTCGCGTGGTAATCTGGACGATGCTCTTGGCGCAAAGGTGGTGAGGTGGGCTGTGCTCTTTGAGAAGGAGCGGCCGGCATTTCATCGTCGTCATCCGCGCTGGCGTGCGACTCTTCGCCTTCCATGTCTTCTTCATCGTCGTCATCATCCAAAGATTCATCTTCGGGAGCGACGTAAACGATTTCTTCTTCTTCCTCAGGCACTACAAGTTTGCGCAAAGGAGAATTCGGTTCGGCCACATCAGGCAAAGACCAATCGAGGGTCTTCTCACCAAAGAGCTGTTCAAAAATTTTATCAGCGTAGTTTTTCGCTTCGGCCTTAGCTTCTTTTACATGGCGCTCGTGCTCTTCTGCTTTACGAGCGGCCACTTGGTCGAGGCCGATGACGGTTTTCGAAAGATCGGTCACACCGTTCTCGAAAAACTTCGGAATCTCTAAACCTTCAGCGAGACCATCCCACATCTCAGCGACGTAGCGACGGATGATGCCTTCGGGTGAAATGGTTTCGAACTGCTCGGAGAGAATATGCAAGCGAATGACTTTACCGCAATTGCCGTCTTTGGTTTTCACCAAAGCATTATCCCGTGGCATTTTCTTGCGCTTCTCTTGGTACACTTCGTCTTCGTAGGTGAGGCAGCACTTAAGCTGACCGCACACACCGTTGATCTTCGACGAGTTGAGTGAGAGGTCTTGGTTCTTCGCGAGCTTGATGCCCACGTTGCCGTATTTGGCGAGGAAGCTTGAGCAGCACAGCTCGCGGCCGCAAGGGCCAAGGCCTCCAACCGCAGCGGCACGATCACGCACTGAGATCTGGCGCAGTTCAATGCGCATCTTGAGTACTCCGACGATCTCATGGACGAGACCTCGGAAATCCACGCGCGTAGGAGCGGTGAAAGAGAAGATAGCTTTTTTGCCGAGCTGAGTGAGTTCGACCTGTGTGACCACCATGTCGAGTTGGCTCTTCTCGATCATGCGATCGACGATCTCACGCAAGCGGCGCTCTTCGCGGAAGGTGACTTCGTCGGCCTGGCCGTCTTCCGCGGAGGCGAACTTAACGATACTGCGGATCGGAAGGAGACCGCGGTGGAATTTTACTTCGTAGGCAAAGGAATTAACGAAACCAACCGCCATGCCTTTCTCAGACATCGCGACCACTTTTTGGCCGTAGTGGTAATCAACGTCACCGATAAAAAATGGCATCGGCTTGTTGTTGCCTGGAAAACGCACGCGGACAAAACGTAAGATTTGGCCGTCACGAAATTTTGCGGCGAGATCGTTGTCAGAAATATCATGCTCGTGCAGCGGCTCCGCTGGCTCCTGAACTTCAGGAGCGGTCGGTTGCGGCGTTTCGATCATATTTTCGTCCGCGCTTTGCGGAGTGTCAGATGAGGATGAATCCATAAATTTTCCACGGTTGGGCTAAGCCACTCATGGTCGCTGTCGGGGGAGGAGAAGTCAACGACCGCTGCGGAAACGATGAGTTAAATAGACGTACAAACCTTGCAGTTGCGGGCCCGCACCTTGGTTGAAAATTTGCGCTTTCTGACGGCCCTTCACGAGCGTCAACAATTCCTGTTTTAACGCAATCGGACCATCATTCTGTTGTTCATAGGCGAGGAGTTGCTTGAGAAGGTCTTCAAGCGACCAAGATTTCTTAGCGTCCTCTAAGAAGCGCGTTAGAGGGTAATCACCCTGCATTTTGGTTTGGAGTTCTGTCACGAGCGGTGTGCTAAGAATTTTAGTGGGCCACGCGAGTGCATGACTAAGGGCGCGCGATTCAATGGTGGGAAGAAGTTTGACGCCCATCGGGTTCAAACCAAGGTAAGTGACATCGCCATGGGGCTCTTCGAGAATTTTCAACATCCGGTTGGCCACCGTCGCAGAGAGACGATGCATTTCTTCCAGCACCACAAAACGACGCTGACCGCCGAGGCTGCGATAACCCAAAAAAGTTGTCAGAGCTTTGAGATCGGCGACGACGTATTCATCGCGCAGATCTTGCTCTTCCTCATCCCACGGTCTAACCCACAGCAGGTCTGAGTCATTCAGAATATCTTTTGGCAAAGTTTTGCGTTTTTCGATCTCGCTCCAATAACGGCGCACGAATGTTTTGGCCCACTCTTTTTGCGCTTCGCTGTCGAGACCGCGGCCTTGGAAAATATAAAAATGGGCGAGACGCTCTTTGCTGCCCGAGCGCAGAAGTTTCTCGAGAAGAAGTTCAGGACTCATACCCAGCCCCGCGCCGTGATGACATTTTGCAGAGAGGCTGCCACGGTGTTCTCGTTTTGAGAGGCATCGATACGATGGATGCGCTCAGAATAGAGGCGCGCGATGGTGCGGTAACCTTGCACCAACTGCTCTTGAAATTCGCGCTGGCGTGATTCGAAATAGTCCTTCGCTTGGCCGCGTGAGTCCTGGCGTGCGAGCGAGGTTTCGACATCGATATCAAGAAAGAACGTAGCATGAGGAAGCGTGTTCAAAGGCGCAAACTGATGCAGGGCCCAGATCATCTCTAATGGACGTTTCTGCGCCAGGCCTTGATAGACGAGTGTACTGTCCACGTAACGATCCAGCAGCACCACAGCTTTGGGTTGTTGCAGGAAGGGCAGAATTTTTTCTTTCAGCAATTGGGCGCGTGAAGCGAGAAAAACAAAAGTCTCACTCAAAGGGTCAATGGCATCATCCAGACCCAAAATCGTAGCGCGCAATTTTTCGCCAAAGGCCGTACCGCCCGGTTCACGTAGCAGGAGAACCTGATGACCTAGCGATTTGAAATGTTGTTCGAGGATCGTGATTTGCGTGCTTTTGCCAGAACCTTCAACACCCTCAAAGCTCAGAAAGAGCCCCTGCGGTGGCGGACGAAAGACATCACTGAAGTTGGAGAGACCTGGTTCTAAATTCACCGAGAAAGCGTAACAAAGGGGGACTTAAAAGTCCCCAACTTCTTCGACCACTGGACCAGTTTCACCTGGCACAGGTTCTTCCAAGCGATAACCATCATCTGGTGTGGCGGGAGCACGAACAGCGGCTTGATCGGTGTTGCCTAAGTTTTCTTGGGCAACTTGGCTATCAGCACCATAAGGATCCACGTCCATCGGTTCGGCCGGTTCGGGAATTTCGCGCTCTGAATCGTGAGTGTCGCGATAATCCATCAGAGCTTGGCGCGAATTCACGCGCGCGTTCGGTGTAATGATACGCGTAGGACGCGTGCTGGCCGGCTGACGCGCACGACGTGGAGAAGCGTTGTTGAGAAGAGATTCACCTTCGTTTATCACAGCTTCTTCTGTTTGAACCAGGGCGAGTTCGGTCGGCGCAGGCGCTTGCGCCCACCAGATCATCACAGCAAGAACGGCCGTAGCGGCACTCGCACTGGCCCACCAAGAACGCGGAGAAGGTGTGATGGTCGGAGTGCTAGCTTTGTGGGCCGTGAGCTCTTCAAGATTAAGCGCAGTTGTCGCCTTACTGTGACCATAGTGCGCGAGAGACACTAAGCCCTCTTTGACAGGGTTTTCCTCTGTCATCAGGGAGAGCATCGCTTCTTCATGGGCGCGGGTGAATGAGTCTTCCGAGGGCGCCAACGGGAGAAGCTCGACCTGATGGGGACGCGCTTCAAACGCTTTCATTTGATACATCTTGTGCCACGTGAATCCATCATTATCGGAGATGAGATCAGTCGGAAGCAGTTCGCCTTTTTTGACGAGAGCTTGAATGTGCTCGTGGGTGTGTGGCCCCTGGCGGTGACCATGGCGTTCGATGTGATAGTTATTGTGAGTCTGTAGAGTCGAAGCCGACACGAGCTGAGGTGCTGCCTTCGGTTTCGCCTTACGCAAAGGTGACTGGAGAAACATGATCCAATTCTGATCGGCCATGTTGCAGACATCCGCATCAGCGAAAGACTCTTGCTTAAGACCGGCGTACTCTTTGAGCGCCTCAACGTGGTAAGGGCCAAAGACTTCGTCGTTGATTCGCACCATCCAAAGCTCTGAGAGCTCTATGTTCTGGTGGGCGATCTCTTCTTCACTCATGACTTGCAGGTCAATCATAGGGATATCCTCTTAGAGTTGTTTTCGGTCTAATGAAGAGCAAGCTTTAAGCAGTGGGTCATTGGCTTGCCAGAGAGAGAGGCCGGGCGGCATAATGCATAAGATTGCGAGGGGATATGTCAGAGATGAATGAGCGGATTGCTCGGATACAAACGCGGTTTATGGCCTTTTCCGACTGGGAAGATCGGTATAAAGAACTGATCCAAGTGGGCAAAGAGATGCCCGTGTTTCCGGAAGAGCAGCGCCTCGAAAAATTCAAAGTGAAAGGCTGCCAGTCGCAAGTGTGGCTCTATCCACAATTTGTTGAGGGCCGCGTGCGCTTTCAGGCTGACTCAGATGCGCTGTTAGTGAAGGGCATCGTGGGATTGTTGGTGCATGTCTATGACGGAGCCACTCCGGCGGAAATCTTATCTGACAAAGGTGATTTTCTTAAAGCGATTGGTATCACCGAGCATTTATCCATGAACCGCACGAACGGTTTAGCGAGTATGATGAAACAAATCCAAATGTACGCTCTGGTTTATAAAAGTATGGGTGGCCCATGAACATTCCTCAACGACCTCGCCGTAACCGTTCCAGTGAAGCCCTACGATCGATGGTGCGCGAGAATCAACTCACAGCGACTGATTTCATCGCGCCGCTGTTTGTTCGTGAAGGAAAGGCTGAGCGCACCGCGATCACGTCGATGCCCGGCCACGCACGCTTGAGTATTGATGAACTGGTTAAAGAGGCCCGCGAATTATTTTCTCTAGGTGTTCGCACCGTCGCTCTTTTTCCCGCGATTGATGATGCTAAAAAAACCAGTGACGCTCGTGAAGCGTGGAACCCCGACAATTTAAATTTGCGTGCTGCTCGTGCAATGAAAGAAGCTTTGCCTGATCTACTCCTCATGGGCGACATCGCCCTTGATCCGTACTCAAGTGATGGCCACGACGGCATTGTGGATCCGAAGTCTGGCGAGATTCTTAATGACGCCAGTATTGAAGCCTTGATCAAGCAATCGATTGCTTCAGCGAAAGCGGGTTTTGATATCCTGGGACCTTCGGACATGATGGATGGCCGTGTGGGCGCCATGAGAAGCGCGCTGGATGGAGAAGGATTCGAACGCACGTTGATTATGAGTTACACCGCTAAATACGCTTCGGCGTTTTATGGCCCGTTCCGTGATGCTCTCGCCTCAGCACCTAAGAAAGGCGATAAAAAAACTTACCAGATGGATCCCGCTAATGGTCGCGAAGCCCTGCGTGAAGCAGCTCTCGATGAAGCCGAAGGCGCTGACATCTTAATGGTGAAGCCTGGGCTTCCGTACCTCGATGTGATTTATCGTTTGCGCCAAGCCAGCACACTGCCGATTGCCGCTTATAATGTGTCGGGCGAGTACGCCATGGTGAAAGCGGCCGCCGAGAAAGGCTGGATCGATGGGGATAAAGTCATGATGGAAGTGCTGACCTCATTTAAACGAGCCGGCGCTGATATTGTACTGACGTATTTTGCCAAAGACGCGGCAAGGCTTTTGCGCGGATGAGTTCCCCGCTTCACTTCGTGATCATTCGCTTTTCCAGTTTGGGGGACGTGGTCCTGCAGACCTCTGTGATCACTTGGCTAAAGCAAACCTACCCGCGTGAATTAAAAATTACTTTTGTTACTTCTCATGAATTCAAAGATCTCGTCACTGGTCATCCCGATATTCAGCGCGTGCTGACCTTCGATCGTCGCTCCGGTGAAAAACTCTCGGGGCTTGCTCGCAAGATCCGTGAGCTCCATGAAAAAGAACCCATCACATTGCTGCTCGATCTTCATTCCACCACGCGTTCGACCTTGTTGCGATGGATGCTGCCCACGTTCCCTCGTCTGGTGGTGGACAAACGTCGCATCGAAAGATTTTTTCTCGTACGTTTGCCTGGTTGGAAAGGGTGGACGCGCTGGAAGTTTCTTGGACTTGAAGTTCAGGTGGGGCGAACCCCGCGAGACTGGCAGGGGATTCTCATGGCGCCGTTTAAGCGCGGGACGCGTCCTTTGACAGAAATGCCACTGGTAGATCGCATTCATCATAAAAAGCCGTATGTGGTCTTTGCACCGGTCGCTTCTTTTGAATCCAAACGCTGGCCCATGGATTATTTCGTCACTCTTGCTCAGAAATTCCTCAACGATGAACGCTGGAAGCATTACGACCTGGTTATTGTTGCTGGCCCAACAGACAAGCACTGTGAAGCTCTCAACGTCATTCAAGATCCCCGGATGCTGAATCTCCAAGGCAAAACCAAACTCAAAGAATCCATTGCCTGGATGCAAGAGGCCCGCGTGGTCGTTGGTAATGACTCCGGTATGAATCATATCGCCGAAGCCGCCAACGTGCCGGTGATCACTTTGTTTGGACCGACCCACGAAGGTTTTGGTTTTGCTCCTCATTTATCTACCTCCACGGGGCTGTCAGTTGAGATGTGGTGTCGTCCTTGCTCGGCCACAGGCTCCCGTAAATGTTTTCGCTCGGAGCAGTTCTGTATGACAGAACTGAAACCAGAAAAAGTCTGGCAGGTGCTCGAACAAAAGTTGGTGAGCGCATGATCTGGCGAGTGGTCGATCTGTTTCATGCATTACTCGCCTTGTTTTGTTACCCGCTGCGCTTTACAGCGTGGGGAAGAGAGCGTGTACGGTTTGAGAAGGCCCGCGGCCGGCGCATTGAGGCGCAGTGGTCTTTTGAAGTCTCTAGCGAGGGAGAGTTCGAACAGGTGCGCCCGTGGGTGCAAATGATTCTGGATCGCGGTGAAAAAATTGAATTGATCTACGCCTCTCCGAGCGTGGAAAAAACCGCGACCTTCTTAGCGAGCCACTATCCGAGTCAGATTCGTCTTTTTCCTCTTCCACTCCTCACGCACACACCCTGGGTGATGGTGCGCGAACTCACGGCCCCACGGCTGGTGATGTGCCGGTATGATTTTTTCCCATCGCTGATGGCGCGGGCCTCTGTCGCCGGCGTGCGCGCGGGGATCGTGTGGGCGAGTTTCACGAATAAGCGCCATCGCTTTTCGTCGGGCCCTTGGCGGATGTTCTATCGCTTTCTCTATAGCGCCTATACCTGGGTAGTTCCGGCCACACCCACGGATTTTGATCTGCTCACACGTTTAGGCAACGTTCGTGTCATGCCTTACAGCGAGATGCGTGTCCCGCAGATCATCAAGCGTCTCGCGCGTCGCCAAGACACGCTTAAAAGTCGATTTCCTCACTGGGATAAATTCCAAGACCTCTTGCAACGGGCACCCTGCGAACAGCGCTGGATCATGGGAAGTTGCTGGCCACAAGATCTGGCCTTCCTAAAAAATGAACAACTCCAATCTGACGTAAACTCGGGTCAGGCCCTAGTCATGCTCGTGCCGCATAAGCTGGACGGTGATTGGGAAGCTCTGCTCGCGCCGTACAACATGCCTGTGCATGTGATTGATGAGAGATGGGACGGAAGCCATCCCGGCCGCGGATTGTGGGTGCTGAAACTCAAGGGTGTGCTGTGCGAACTTTACGCAGAAGCCACGTTTGCCTATGTCGGTGGGGGCTTTGGACGCTCGGTGCACTCGGTGATGGAGCCTTTCGTGGCGGGCGCGCGTGTTGTGTGTGGCCCGAAAGTCACGCGTTCCACGGAGGTCGAACTGATTTCAAAAGTTTCACCTCATGGAATCATGGTGGTGAATGATGAAGCCGAACTACAAACGGCGTACTCGCGGGTACGGCGGGAATCTCCCGATCACCAGCGCCGCCAAGAATGGCTAGAGAATCAAGAAGCGCGACTGGTGCTTAACCTTGCAGAGGTAGAAAAATGTTAAAGAGCCGCTACCATTCTGTGTTCTGGGGAAAAACTCCTTGGAGCTTGTTGCACGCACTTTTGTGGCGCCTCAAGGGACGTGAAGTGCTGGTGATCGACGATCAAGCTTTGTCGACGTCTTCAGGTGGCCACCGCTGGCTGACGAATCTTGAAATGGGTGCGCTCCAGGATCTTGGTGAGAAATTTCAAATTGAACCGCTGCTAGCACTCGATTCATTTCTACGTCCGGCGCGCTTAAAAATTCAGACTCCACAGTATCAGTGGGTGACCAGTCTTAATGCGCGCGATAATTTGCGCGAGTTTATTCGCAAGTTCACAGTCTTTCAGACACCCGGCCTCCTAGCAGCACTTGAGCAGCAGGATATTGCCAGCGATCTCTCGAAGGTACAGAAATCATTTTTAGATTGGTTCCGTTCGCAGCAAGTGCGCCATCGGAGTACGCCGGCCTTCGCGGCGGCGGGTGTGCCGTGGTTTGTGGAGTTTCAAAAAGTCCTGACGGACGAACTCACGCGTCCCTATAAGAACCCGCAAGACGGTGGGCTAGCGCAGCTGGTGGCCGCCTTCAGCACGGCCACAGGGCAGGTGGTGAAGTACACCTTCGCTCCCCATGAAGCGGCCTACATCGCGATGCGCTTGCTCTCACCCCTGTGGGAACTCGACGTACGCTGGTTCGAACGAGAACTCTTGCGTGAATTGCAGACTCAAGGCGCCCACTTCAAGCGGGCCGGCATCCAATCTTGGCAGCTTGGTGAGGGGAGAGTAGAAGCCGCTCTCTTAGACAGCTACGAAGGTGTCATTGGTTACGAACGCTTGTTGATGTACGGATTTCCTCCTGCGACCGGCGCGCTCCAGTGTGTGTTTCAAGAAAAAGTTTTCCGCGGTCTTGAAACTATCTGGCCCCATGTTGAAACCGGCGCTCTCGAAGAACCACGCGCGGAGCTGACTTGTCTCACGGATGCGCGCTTGATGGGCACGGATGTTCCGATGATGATTTTAGAAGAAGGCCCGCGCGCCACTCGACTGCAAGTTCTTGTGGAGGAGCGACCAGGAGCGAAGCCGGAATTTTATCGCCAGGAGACCAGTGATTTGGCGCTACCGTTTGTGAAAGAAGCTCTCTTTCATCCTGCGGCTTGGTGGGAAGGTGCGAAGAATGGCACCACCTGGGACGTGTGGGTCGAAGAAACCATCATGGGAGCCGCCAGCAAGGGCCCATTGATGTTGCATGAAAAACGAGAGATCAAAATTGTCGACCGTGAACGCCAAGAAGCACTGACAGGCGTGCAGTACTGGGGCCCGCTCATGAATCAGCGCTTTGGAGTGCTCGGGTATCTGACTGAATTACGCTGGGACTTGGCGTGATTTACCGGGCCTTTGATCACGGCAAGGCCCGCGCTATACTAGAGCTGTGAAAAACGAAAAAGGTCAAACCTCCGTCGAGTATGTGCTGTTGTTGGTCGTGATGATCTCCTTGAGCATCACGTTTTTCAATAAGGTCACGGATTTCGTCGTGGATAATCCGGACAGCATAGTGAATCGCTACCTGGGTGGATTTCGAAATGTACTCGGATCGCCGGACAGCGGAACATCGGGAGTGAGCGGGCAGTACAAGCGCTTCAGACTCCCTCGCTGAACGTCTCTCTTAAGATCTCACGAAATTCTGGCACACCGATCGCACCGGAGTGCCCGCCCCAAGGGACAATGAGAAGTTCTTCGTCAGTCAGTCCATGAGTCGTTTTAAAAACGGCCCAATCTAAACCCACATTCAGAAAATCATCGGCCGACGTCATAATACGGATGGGGAAACTCTTGTCTGCTTTTATCCCGCTCATCCAGTGGCCTAGATTGAGGCGTTCGTCTTTGTTTTCAATCATGGTCCAAAGCTCAGTCCGGTACTGTCGGAAAAACGCCTCGAAGCCGTTTGGCTCCTGACCCTTTGCCTGTGTCGCCTTCACGTGCGCTTCCCAGGATCTTTGTGCTGAGTTCACGAAGCCATCGACCAAGACGATGGCGGCCAAGCATTCTTTTCCTTTCGCACTCACCGGGCCTGGGTAGTCGTGGAAAACAAAATTCTGCACCATGGTCCAGAGTTTGAAAGGGGAACTGCAGCGTTTCGCGGCCGGGCGATGATCATCGATGATCTTATCAAAATTCACCATGGCAACGGGGAGCTCGAGCGGGGGCGAAAAAAGTGTGAGGTCATACAAGCGACGCTGATGGGTACGATCATGGGCCGCCCACGCCGAACCGATCGCTGTTCCCAAACTTTCTGCGATGAGATGAATGCGCCCCAGCCGTTTGCCGAGTCGCTTCGTCATATAAGAGAGGGCGTCTTCCATCACTTGAATCTCCAATGCGACCGGATCTTCGCCGTACTGTGGGTGCGCCAGAACATAGGGAGTGGAGAGAAGGTTAGGGACGACGAGAACGTGGCCGCCGATGGCTTCGAGATGGTCGATCATTTCCGGAGAGAGGCCGCGCGAGGGCTGACCGAAAATTCCGGGCATGAAGACATAGAGAGGGGCCTTGGTCTTTTTCTCGGAGATGTAGATGTCAATTTTCCCACGAGCAAAGAGCTTCGAAGGAAGAGACTCGAGCCCGCCATCATTATGGGTGATCGGGAGGTAACGACGGAATCCACCCCAGAATGTTCCTAGTCCAGGGGTGTCTAGGTGGATCGCTTTAGGAGTTTGTTCCTTCATGGTGGCGATGATCGACGGCTTCCACTGTCCGTGGGCCGTTGAAACTGCTGTGAAGGCGAAAAAGATAACTGTGAGAAACTTCGTCATAAGGTCTGCTTTCAAAAGAAAAATTCGCGAGGAAAATCCCAAAATCCTATCAATTTTACACGTACGTGCTGTTTTTCGCCACCTGAAGCTCAAACTGACTATTATGTGGCGCAAAGCGTAAGCCCATCTTAAGAAATTAAGTGTCTCTCTCAGGAGGAAGTATGAAATTCTCAAAACAGACCCTCGCACTTGCTGTGCTCGTAGGTCTCAACTTTGGTTCTGTGTACGCACAGGATGAACAAGTGTTGAACTCTGATCCGATTAACGTCGACGGCTACCTCCACGAGAAGCCAGCGACTGACGGCGAACTTGAAGGCATCAAGTCAGAATTGGGCAAACAAAAGACGATGACTGGTTTGAACAAAGACAAGGCTAAAGAACTTGGCAAATTGTCAGGTCAAACTGAAAAACTTCTCGAAAGCCAAGACGAGTACATCGATTCAAAAATCGAGTCTCAAAAGGCGATCAAAGAGTTTAACAAGAAATCAGCTGAAAACGAAAAGAAGCTGAAGTGTTTGTTGGAGGAGTCAACTTCTCCGGATTGCGCAAAATACGTAAAGAACCGTAGCGCTGAGCCGGAAGTGCGCGAGGAAATCAAAACCGTACAAGCGGCTCCGGCAAGAACAACTATCGTTGAAGCAGCGGCTCCAGCAGCGCCAGCTCCTTTGAAGCCGTTTGAAGAAATCAAGTTGCTCCCGTATGCGGGTGTAACGAATTTCCAAGGCGACGCTGAGAAGCTTGAGACAGAATTTGCTGGCGGTTTGCGCATTGAAAGTAACATCAACGATCGTTTAAGCGTGGGTGTGGGTTTCAACTACGGCCAGTTCAACACGGAAGACTTTGGTGGTGATTACAATAACCAAGTTTTCGGTGGGGGTTACAGCAACACGTTCGGCGAAGGCCGTAACATCCGCTTCCGCGGCATGGGTGTTGACGCTTACGGTAAGTTCTTTATCACGAAGGGTGAACGTTTCCGCCCGTACGTAGGTGCAGGTCTCGGCTATAACCGCATGACTTTGACTTACACAGATAACAACGAGTTCCAAGGTAACTCATTTGGTAACAACTTCGGTGACGAAGAGACGACCACTGGTTACATCAACGCGACTTTGTCAGGCGGTACAGAGATCTTGATCACTCGTGGCTTCGGTCTTAACGTCGAGTTCCAATACTCACGTGGCTTCAGCGCAGGCAGCACTGACAACGGTGTTGACTCGTTCAACGCTCCAGACCAACGTCGTTTGGAAGATTTGAGTGAAGACATCATGGGAGCTAACGCTCTCTCGATCTTCGCCGGTGCCATCGTTATCTTCTAAGTCCTGACTAGATCCTCACAAGAGGGCTCCTTCGGGGGCCCTTTTTCTTTTCTCCGACTAAAATGCTTTAAGTGTTTTCCTTGAGGGCCAGGATTCGTAGAATCTAGGCATCCACTTTTCAAGGAAAACTCCCCATGAAACCAGTCTACCTCGTTGAAGGCAAACGCACTCCCCAAGTTAAATCCGGCGCTGATCTGCAAGATGTTGCGGCCCCGTATTTGGCGCACTATTTGATTCGTCACTTGGCAGATAAACATGGCATCCCATCTGATGCCGTGGATGAAGTGATCATCGGTAACACGGGAACCCCGGCGAAATATCCCAACGTCGGTCGCGTGATCGCTCTGGAAGCTGGTCTCGATAAAAAAACCTCCGGCTACACCGTTCATCGTAACTGTGCGGCGGGCATGGAAGCACTCTCACAGGGTTTCATCAAAATCGCCTCTGGCCGCTCGGACATCATCTTCGCCGGTGGCGCTGAGAGCATGAGCCAGATGCCGCTCTTGTTCAGTAAAAAAATGACCGCGCTGTTTGTGGATTTGATGAAGGCGAAAAGTGGCATGCAGAAACTTGCACTGCTTTCTCACTTCCGTCCGGATTACTTAAAGCCCATCATCGCTATTGAACAAGGTCTCACGGATCCTTTCTGCGGATTGAACATGGGTCTCACCGCAGAAAAACTCGCTCGCGAGTTGGGAATTTCACGCCAAGAACAAGACGAGTTCGCCAACCGTTCTCACCAACGCGCCATCGCCGCTCAGAAAGAAGGGCGCTTTGCTGAAGAAATCCTTCCGATCACCATGGGGACCAAGCTCGATAAGGTGCTCACTGAAGACGTGGGTCCTCGTGCCAACTCAACAGTTGAAGGTCTTGCGAAGATGAAGCCTTACTTTGAGAGAGGCACCGGTACAGTGACGGTGGGTAACGCTTGTCCGATCACTGATGGTGGATCTGTCTGGTTGATGTGCTCAGAAGAAGCCGTGAAGAAATATAATCTAAAGCCCATGGCCCGCATGGCGGACTTCCACTTCCACGGCCTCGAGCCTGAGCGCATGGGGCTTGGTCCCGTGCTCGCGACCGCGGGTGTGTTGAAGCGCACAGGGTTGAGCCTTGATCAAATGGATCTCGTGGAATTGAACGAAGCCTTCGCGGCGCAAGTGATTGCCTGTCAGCGTGTCATGAAAGACAAAACCCTTGCTGCCAAGTGGGGACTTGAGAATGCTATCGGCGAAATCTCTGCTGATAAATTGAACGTGAATGGCGGCGGGATTGCTCTCGGTCACCCAGTGGGTTCAACCGGCAGTCGCCTTGTGGTGACACTCGCTCATGAACTTCGTCGTCGTAAGAAGAAGTATGGCCTTGCGACTTTGTGTATCGGTGGCGGTCAAGGCGGCGCAACCATTATTGAAAATTTGCAGAATTAAGGGATACGTATGCAGCTCACTCAACTCACATTTGAAGTTAAAGACGCCATCGCCTACGTAGGTTTTGGTCAGCACGAGAAAAAATCCATGACCACGCTCTCCCGTGATGCCATGGAAGAGTTGCGCCAGATCGTGACTGAGATCGGCGTGCGCGAAAAGAAAAAAGAACTCAAAGGCGTGATCTTCTTCTCTCACAAGCCCGGTGTGTTCTTGGCCGGTGTGGATGTGAACTTGATCAACTCCATGAAGTCAGAAGCCGAAGCCGCGCGCGGTGCTGAGCAGGGCCAGTTCTTGTATAACATGATCGAAGATTTACGCATTCCCAGTGCCGCCGTGGTGGATGGGGTATGTTTAGGTGGTGGCCTTGAACTCTCACTTGCCTGCGATCGTATCTACGCTTCTGATAATCCTAAGACAGCATTGGGTCTACCTGAAGTTATGCTCGGCGTACTACCTGGCTTTGGTGGAACCTATCGTTTGCCAAAAAAAGTCGGTCTGCCAAACGCTCTTGATATGATCCTCACGGGTCGCCAAGTGAAAGGCAAAGCGGCGTTTAAGATGGGTCTGGTTGAAGCCATTCTTCCAACTGAACGTATGCTTGAATTGGTACCGGCATTGCTGGTGAAGCCCGTGCCTTCGAAGAAAGGCGGCTTTGAGAAAACTCTTGAACGTGTCGCTACGGAAAACTTCCTTACTCGCAAGATCATCTTTCAAAAAGCGCGCGAGAAAGTGTTGGAGCAGTCGAAAGGTTTCTACCCAGCTCCTTTAAAAATCCTCGAAGTGCTTGAGGCGGGTGCCGGTCGAGGCCGTGATGCCTATTTGGCGATGGAAGCCCAGGCCTTTGGTGATCTCTCCCAAACCGTGGTTTCAAAAAATCTTCAGCACTTATTCTTCCTCACAGATAAATCAAAAAAACTCGATAACAAAGACGAACTTCCAACGGTGAAGCGCGGGGGAGTTCTTGGTGCAGGTGTGATGGGTGGTGGGATCGCGTGGCTTTTTGCCAACAGCGAGCAAGCGCCGATTATGAAAGACTTGAACCAAGCGGCCCTTGAGCTTGGATTGAAGCAGGCCTCAGGTAATTTTGCTTCAGCGTTGCGCAAACGTCGTATGAGCGAAGACGATTTCAATCGCAAAATGCGCTCGATCACGCCGACGACCAGCTTTGATGGTTTTAAAGGTATTGATCTGGTGGTGGAAGCCGTCGTTGAAAACATGGACGTGAAGAAAAAAGTTTTTGCTGAACTTGAAACCAAAGTGCGTCCGGATTGTTTGCTGACCTCGAATACCTCATCACTCTCAGTCACAGAGATGGCGTCGGCGTTGCAAGACTCATCGCGCTTTGCTGGTTTGCACTTCTTCAATCCCGTGAACAAAATGCCCTTGGTGGAAATCATCGCCCATCCAGGAGCTTCGCAGAAAACTCTGCAGACGCTTTATAAATGGGCGCTCGATGTGAAGAAAACACCGGTGATTGTGAATGATGGCCCGGGCTTCTTAGTGAATCGAATTCTCGCTCCTTACTTGAATGAGGCGGCCTACTTGCTTGAGGCCGGCGTGAGTATCGCTGATATCGATCAAGCCGCTCTCAATTTCGGGATGCCTATGGGCCCGTGCCGTTTGATGGATGAAGTCGGACTCGATGTGTGTGAGAAGGTCGGCAAGATCATGCAGCAAGGTCTTGGTGTGCGTGCGGTCGCCAATGGTCTCTCGCATAAACTCACGCAGACCGGAGCGCTTGGTCGCAAAAACAACAAAGGTTTTTATCTCTACGACGAGAAAGGCAAGGTCACAGGAAAAAATCCTGAGATCGAGGCCCTCTTGCCATCGAAGAATATTTCCATGGATGAGACACAGCTGCAGATGCGCATGTTCCTTCCCATGGTCAACGAGGCGGCGTACTGCTTGATGGATAAGATTGTCGATAAGGCCGCCACTGTCGACATGGGCATGATCTATGGCACAGGCTTTCCACCTTTCAAAGGCGGACTTATGAGCTGGGCGGACACGGAAGGTGCAGATCGCATGCTGGCGATGATGCAACAATTCGCAGCGGAAATATCTCCCGAGCGTTATGCGCCGGCACCGTTGTTGGTTGAACTGGCGCAATCCCGCCGTAAGTTTTACGAGCTGTAATGGGAGCGTTTCAACGCTATTTCCTCGCTTACCTGTTTAACGCCCGCACGCGCCAGGGATTATTATTCTTGGCGCTGGCCGGGTTGTTTCTTTCGTCATCGGCGTTGATGATCATCCAAGGCATTATGGGCGGCCTTCAGCGCGGTCTTGTGGCGCGCTCGCAGTCTTATCATGGCGTCGGCGTCGTTCGCTTCGTGGATGAATCTGTGGAGCCGCAGTTGTGGGAAAAGGCGCGCAGTGAGCAGTGGAGCATGTCCCGCGAGCGCCAGACGGAAGTCTTGGTTCGCAATGGCGGGCAGGTTGCTCCGCTGGTTCTTCACGGTGTTGACTTCAGCGGTCAGCGTCCGCCGTTTTTAGCTGATAAAGATGTCACGGGAATTGTCCTCGGGGCGGATCTCGCCCAAAAGTTACGTACAACTTTTTTTGCAGATCTTCTGCTCATTGCTCCGGGCACCACTGAAGCGTTGATGGGGGAGATTCCTCGTCAACTGGCGACTTCGGTGAGTGATTATTTGCTCACTGATGTTCCTGAACTCGATAGCATGCACGGCTGGGCGCGCTTGGCCTTGGTGCAGAATCTGGTGCGCCAACGAGGGGCCGAGCGCTGGCGATTTTTTGAGCGTAAAGACTGGGAGAAAGCTAAAGCATTTCTCAGTGGCACGGAAGGTTTGCGGTTCGAGACGTGGGAAGATCAGCATCAGACACTGGTGTGGGCGCTCAATCTTGAAACGCGAGTGATGTTGGCGCTCTTTACGGCCATGGCCTTGCTTGTCGCCCTGGCGATCACCACGGGATTGTTCTTATTCTTTACAAAAATTCGTCCTGATTTGGCGAGTTTTTGGTTGCTGGGATTATCGTTACCGAAGATCGAGCGGCTGGTTTTTACTTTTGTTTTACAGCTCTCAGCTGTGAGTTGTGGTCTCGGTGTGGCCGTAGGCACAATTTTTCTTATTGTACTTGAACGATTCGGTCATCATCTGATGCCTGATATTTTTGTCGAACGCAGCCTTCCCGTGCATATTGATGCCGTTGGGCTAAGTATCGCATTTTTCGTTCCCTTCCTGGTTTCACTCGTGTTTTCAACGTTTTCATTCATGCAGTTCCGTCGCGACAATCCTAGTTTTATCCAGTTGGTACGAGGGGCAGGCGAGAGTTCATAGAGGAAAAAAAACCTTTCTTGTAATTCATCCCAGCTGCTTTACACTGTTTTGATGCGTAGTTTGAATCTACTTCCCAATAAAAATGTCGCCGCCAAATTCCTGACCCAAGGGTGGAATGGTTTGAACGAAACCATCGTTCTGAATCCAAATGGCCCGGTGAGTTTTCAGTGGACCGATTTTCATGAAACCTGTCAGCTTAACCAAGCACGCTTAAAAACGGATGCCGTATTTAAAGCAGAGTTTGATCAGAAAACGAGCGAGCTGCAAAAGCTTCGTGGCATGGCGGTGTGGTTACGGACACCGTCCAATCAAGTGATTCAGACCACACTCTTTGAACTTTATCAGGATGCGATCTTTGAGCGTCACTGGTGTGGCCAAGAAAGCCATGCTCCTTGCGAAGTTTCGTTTATTGCTCCCTCAGGCCCTTATAAAAAATTTGCGGTCGTTGATTGCTTGAACTCTCAGACCTATCAAGATTTCGTGCAGTATTTTTTGCTGGAGGGAAAACTTCCGCAGCGAGATTTCAGACTGCGTGTGCCGGGTCGCTTACTGATGGAGTTTGGTGCTGGTTTTTCAGGTGCAGGCCTGATTGATCTGCAACAGATCACATCTACCGGATTGCTGTTTAAGTGCCCAGCGGCTTTGTTCTTCAATCAAGTGCGCCCGCATGGTAAGTTACGTTTGTTGATTAAAACCTCATCCCTTGATGACGCAAATAAGAGCAGTGACTGGGAGAGTTTTCAGCAGGCCATCGGTGAGTGGGGAACTCATCCGTTCTACACGCACAACAAGATGCAGGCGTTCACGCTTTCTTGCACAGACTTCCAGGTCGCTTCACGCTTTGATTTCGGTCAAACCCAAGACGTCTATCTTTTCGTGGATTATAAGGCGCTGGAGAGTTCTCATCTTTTGATGGCGCAGCACTTTGCTCGCTTTGTGAAAACAGGTCGGGCGCACATGAAGCAATTGCTCTTGGCGAAGTCGGCTTAAGCTTTTTTCTTCTCAAGCTCAAAATCCACCGCATAGGCCGCGCTCTTCTCGAGATTCTGGCGGCGCTTATCGTAGCGCTCTGTTGTGGTCACGTTCGCATGCCCCGCGAAGATCGCCACATCACGGATCGGCGCTGATCGTGTGTCTAGTAGATGAGATATAACTGTCGCCCGGCACGAGTGGGGAGAGACCTTCTTATTGATCTCAAGTGCTCGAGCGTATTTTTCAATGATTCGATAAACCGTCGACCCATCTACTCGCTGGCCGCGACGTTTCACTGGGTCCGTCTGCAAAAGCCACTCATCGGGCTCGAGTTTCACTCCTGCGCGCATTAGACGACCACAGTAGTTCTGGAGTTCTTTGCGGACTGTATCAGTCACCGGCACGAGGCGAACCTTGTCGCCCTTGCCATGCACGCGTAAAACGAAGTGACCCCGTTGCTCTTGGAAGTCCATTAGCCGCAAACCCGTAAGTTCAGCGCGACGAAGGCCTAAATGAAATAAGAGCACCATGGAAAGGCGATGAAGATTTCCGCTCAGGGTATTCAAATCCGGGGCTTCCAACATGCGGGTGACTTCTTCATCGTCAAAGTCTTGTGTCGGAGATTCGGTCTGCACTTTCGGAAGTTTCACCACATCCAGCGGATTATGATCGACGAGTTTGGCGGACACGGCCCACTTCATGAAGGACCGTATCGCCACGAGACGGCGATTAATAGTCGCTGACGCTTTACCTTCGGACATAAGTTTGTCGCGGTAGAGTTGGAAATGGAACGCCTTCAAGTCAGATGGATGGCGGAGCAGCTCGCCGCCACTTTTGATAAACGCGAAGAAGGCGTCAAGATCGCCTTGGTAGGCCCTGCGAGTATCCAGCGAAAGGAAGCGCTCGAGGAAGTCGTTGAAGAAATCTTCGATGTGAATACCGCGCTCACGGGCCTCTTTAAACTTACGCGCGAGGTTCTCATCCACAGCTGTGGAAGGCAGATTCGCATCGCTGACTATGGTGAGGGACTTGGAGCGGGCCATACTCTTATTATCGTGCGGGCCAAGCATCGGACCAAGTAGAGGAAAATCCCTCCACTTCGTAGTTGAACCCTTTTTTGATACAATCACTTTGGAGTTTTATGCTTCTACTGTCTCTACATATCCTAGTATCAGCCGCATTTGGTCAGGGACTGTGCTTGCAGAGCGATCCAACTTCGACTGAGCAAGAATTGAGCAGACAATGCCAACTCAATCTCTGTACTCGGGAGCTGGAAATTCCACAAACAACCGAAGATCTAGCACGACTTCGGGCACAGCACGGACTCCCGGCATTTAGCCCTCTAACCTCGAATGAGCTCAATAGCGCACGCGCAGCTCGTCAGCTTCTTCGTGGAGTGTCTGCCCGACAATTGGTCGATGATTTTTTAAACGGTTCTGATACTCAAAACGCAGCGTTGCTTGAATATACTAATAGTATCTTTCTGGACAACGGGGAAGAGCTTGTAATTAATTCGAGCGCAGGTCTGACGGAGTCGATGGGAGTCGAACTACGTCGTTTTCACGACAACTTGCGAACCAGTGAAACGTTCCAGTATCTAATCAACTACGATAGTGAAGGGTCTTTCCTGGATGGATATTCGGACGAAGAACTGGCAAAATTTGAGTCCTTTTTTAATGTCACTCTCGATGTGAATTCAACTGGGCCTAATCTTGCAGACCTAGAATTTGCAAGAAATTTTTTTCGCGAGGGCAGAAGAACCAACTCTACGAACAAGAGACACAGGCTTGCGAGAATTGTTGGCCAGATCCTAAAAAAACAAATTAACGATCAGCATGCAACATTTGTAGAGATCGCACAAAGATCCATAGATATGCTACAGGAATCACTCGATACCGCTGTATCAGAGGGCAGTCTCTTATGCGACTTAAGTGATTACTACAGCAGACGTGCTCAAGCGGTCGCTGGCGAGGGTATTCTGCAAACTTGGCAGAACCAAGCTCGGGCGGGCTTTACGGAAGGGGTGCTTACCGGTTTACCGCAAAACATTCGAGAACATATCTTAACTGAGTCTCAGCGATGCTCCGTCGAGGTTCAGATTCCGTCGGTCAACGAAGTCGTCTCCCGAGGTGGCTTTCGAGAAGAAAATCGGTATGCAACAACCCCAGTCGTCGAAGCTCAAATTGCAATCGGGAACATAGAAGCGTGTAGAGCCTTAACCCTTCCAACGGATAGTATAAGCGTCTCAACAGAAGGCGAAGGAACGATTAGCCTCTCGACGAGTACGTTGGTCTACGGTGGTGCTGATGTTTACTACCATGAGCTTGGTCACTGCTATTCTCGGATTTTGAGACGTACTACGTTTGACCCCGAAACGGCGAGCGAGCTGTCCGCATTTCGGTCATGCCTGAGCTCGATGCACGGAGGAAGCGAACAGTACATAGAGGAGGACTTCGCGGATTGGGTTTCCGCGAGAATTTCTCCTCGCAGCGATGGTCTCGGATGCCACCTCTTAGAATTGATAAGTGGCCAACCCGGTATGGCCGTGAATGATTCGCTCTATGACTCCAACCCGCTCGACAATCATTCGAACGCGCTTTTCCGCGCGCTCCACGTGAGGATGGTGCAAGGACAAGAGGTGCACTCATCGTGTAGAGAGCTCATGAGCCAAAAAGATGAGAGGCCAGTTGCATGTGGACTGTGATCTTTCTTTTCATTTTTCATGCTGAAGCCAACACTTTTGTTTTTGAGCAAAGACCGTACAAGTCTAGCGTAATGATCAATAATAACATGTTGAAGTTTTCATCTGTGCGACTCACAAAAAACATCCAACTGAATGCCTGTACGCAACCGTTAGCGAGAGCTTTGAACACGAAGATTTTTTCTAGTATAACTGGGAGGAAAGAACTCGACGGAATCCCAGTGAACGTTGATGGAAAAAAGCTGTTTCTTAAGAAAACAATAAATCCGACGAAGTTTTTTACCGACGTGGACTATCGCGTGATGGCGATCGATATGAAGTCACGGGCATCCTGTCCAAAAATATAGCCTAGAGCTTAGTGCAGCGGACCTGGAGGGCAGCTCTTCTGGCTTTCGAATGCTGAAACGTACCCTCAAGCACTCCGGCTTCGCCTTTGTCGTAGGCCAAAAGTGTGCCGGTGATGAAGTTGTCATCGACGAAGGTGAGGCTGATTTCTTCGTTGTTGGCTGAGCCAGAACCGTAGGTGACCCATCGTAGGCCCTTCCCGGGCGTGACTCCCACCACATGTCGGTTAAATCCTTGGATGAGGCGTGGGGGATTGATCTTTGCATTGATCAGAGGTTTCCCGTCAACGAGCTCGGTAGAGACACAACGGAAGGGCATGGCCCAAGACATTTGAGAGGAAGCGATCAGCAAGAGAGTAAGTGCGAATTTCATGGCGCGAGTATACGAGGATATTGAGATCACAAGGGTGGGCGTGAAAATTTTACTTGAGGAAGTGACCAAAAGGCAGGGGGACTACCTTTTGGTCACAAGCAGTTCTAGAGATTCCAAGTGGGGTAGTACTCGGCCTCTACATCCGTGAACATTTTCAAAGAAAGAATTTTTCCATGGTACTCGAGGGCTTCGTCAGCACTTTGAAGCGCGCTCGACGTCGCGGTGAATGCATCGCGAGTGATACTGACTTCTTGGCTCGAACAAACGCGTGCCGTGTGGGCGAGTTGGCGCTGGCTCGCTGACAGTTTAAGGCTGATAAAAAGCACACGTACCTTGAGACCAGCTCCACGAGAACGATCGGCGTAGTCCGTCGTCGTGCAAGAGAGAACGTTCTGAATTCCAATGAAGCTCACTTGTGTCACCTTCTGGGCAACACGAGCGATCTTGGGGTAGATGTCGACCATGTCTTCTGCTGGCGCTAAAGCGGCCAGTTCAAGGGACTTTGCGCTCATCATTTTAACGAAAATGAGATCGTCTTCGTGCTTCAGAGTGAGCTTTTTGATTTTCTTTTGCAGCTTTAGGAAGTCACGCTCTTGAATCTGGCTAAAGCGCGCCACTTCTTTGGGATTCGTGTTGATGATCTTGGCCACGTCGTAGTGGGCATTTCCTTTGATGGAAATCAAACCAAAGATGCTAAGGCGTCCGC
>JAKFUR010000056.1 GCA_021732585.1 Bacteriovoracaceae bacterium | reverse complement strand
TGGCCGCATCAGCGACAGAGCGTGAGGCGAAGTACGTGGGAGTTGTAAGAGCGAGTTCTCTAAAGTTCGGTCGAACATCAGGTGCATCCTGGGGCACTTCGCCTTCAATCAGGAATTCATCTTGCTCATCAATTCCCAACGTACGCGCGAGTTGCGCACGGGCCACACGCGCGGCGTTCTGCGCTTGCAGATCATCGTAGCGGGCCTGGGCAAGATAAGCTTCAGACAATAGGAATGAACCTTTATTCTCTAAACCACTTTGAAATCGCAGCTGCACCATCTTAAGGTTTTCTTCGCGGCGTTTGATAATTTCTTGTGTGAGTGTTTGATAAGAGAGAGCGTAGAGCAAACCTTCGTAGGCACTTTTGAGATCAAAACTGATCTGCGCTTTGGTCGTTTGGAGCTGGGCCTTGCTGGCCTCAATATTAAAATCTGCTTGATCAACTCTCGCTTTATCTCTCAAACCCGCAAATAGGTTCATTTCGGCGTTCAGTCCTGCACTGTAGGTATCACCGGTGTTGCTTAAGGTGGCGAAGCCTTCGCCATCACGTTGCACACCTGAGCGGTTCCAGCTGAGTGAGCCCGACACTGAAGGAAGAAAGGCACTGATCGCGGCTTTCTTTTTCGCTTCTGAAGCCGAGAGTTGGTAATTTCCTGCCGCGAGTGATGGGTTTTTTTCGCTCGCGAGCGCAACACATCCCGCCCAAGTAAAAACCGGAGCAGCATGAGCGAGACTAGAAAACAGCAAGATGAGCAGCATATCTTGATCCTCTAACTGTTAGACGCAAGCGAGGTACTTTCGGTTCATTTTTTCAAAATAAATGTGTGAAGTCTTGCACTTATCCGGGGTTGTCCCCTTATAATCTAAGGATGATTACACCTATCTTGCTGCTCCTCGTATCCAATATCTTCATGACCTTTGCCTGGTACGGGCATCTGAAAGGGGACATGACTCTCAAGCCCTTGTGGATAGTTGTCTTGATTAGTTGGGGAATTGCGTTCTTTGAATATGTCTTCCAGGTGCCGGCCAATCGCATAGGACATCAGCACTTCACTTTGCCACAACTCAAGGTCATGCAAGAAGTGATCACCATGACGGTGTTTGCTGTGTTCTGTGTGATGTTTATGAAAGTGCCGCTGACGAAGAACTTCTTCTACGCCTCGGTTTGCTTAGTAGGAGCGGTCTTCTTTATATTCAGAGATGTGAAATGAAAAAGGGCCGGTTTCCCGGCCCTGCTGAAACTACTTAACGAGAGTCAACTTAACTTTGTTTGTTGGGTTGTTGAAGTTCATCGCCACGGCCGTTCTTACCATTGTGATGAATTTCGGGTCATTCTTCGCTGCGCATTTCGAGATATCCAGAGTGATTTTTGAGAATGTGCTGTAGTCACGAGACTCTTCTGAGTTGGTGACAGTTCCACAAGACAAGGCGTTGATGTTCTGTGTTCTGGCCACTCCGCCGCAACCAATATTAGAAGGTGCTTGGTATTCCGCAGTGAGCTGGGCCAATTCCGGGCCACGTGGAAGACCAACGCAACCAACGATTGGAGCCTTCGTGACGTGGAACTCTTCTGAGTTGAAGTCGTAGGTAACGATGGCGGCAGATGTAAACACATCCACGGTCGCAGCTGCGCTGAATGAAAGCATGAGAACAAATGCAGAAAGAATAGTCTTCATAAAAACTCCTGGGGTGGGTAGGTTGAGGAGTTCTAGCAAGAAAGTTTAAGAATGAAAGTGGGCTTGGAAAATTTTCCTGGAAGCGCGGATGGACCACGCTCCCAGGAAGAGAATCTACTGAGGAAGACGAGTTGCGAACTGAGCAGCGAGATCCTTGAACTGGCCATCAAGTTGACCAGCAACCATCTCAATACGGCCGCGTTCAGCTTCAAACGGCTCGAGAGAAACACGCACTTCAATCAACCGTGAACGAGAGCCGGCCAAGAGCTGCTGCTGACCCGCCAAAACTTGCTCAAGGCGTGTACGTTCGGCACGTGTCGCAGCCACTGTATTGTTAGCGTTACGTTGAGAGGCCAAAGCTGAGTTCAACTCGTTGGTGCGAGCGTTCAACGCATTCTGAGCGTTCACGAGGGCAGAGTACTTCGCGGCCCAACCTACGCGCTGCTCGAAAGCAGCTTGCTCTGCTTCGAGACGTGCGGCTTCTGGACGAGCGCGGTTCAATTCACTTACCACCAACGGACGTTCACGATCGATGGCGGTGATCTGGTCGTTCAAGCGTGGGATTTCGAAGTTGCTGATCTCGCGCACGCGAGTCTCGGCGCGGTTTTGAGCCGCGCGAAGATCGGCCACACGTTCTTGCGAGCGAATCATATCGTCGCGAAGTTTTAGGCGAATGGCTTCAACTTCACGCTCGGCTTGGTGACGTTCATTAGTAAGAATGCTGCGAAGCTGAGCCACACGGTTCTCGAGGTTACGCTCAAGACCCTGGAGACGAGCCACGTCGTTGCGAGCTTCAGTCACAGCTGTTTCCGCGCCAGTGCAATCAGCGCCCACAGTTGAGCGACAGCCGGTCAGCTTGGCTTCCGCGGCGATCACGACCTTGCGTGCATCGGCCACTTGGTTTTCAATATCACGTTGAGCAGCCACTGAAGTTTGGAATTCGCGCTCAGCCTGCTGGTATTGAGAGTTGCGATCAAGTCTGTAACGAAGTTCGCGACTCGGATCGAAGTTGCGGAATTCGTTTTCGTCACGGCGTTCTTGTTGCTCGGCTGAGAAGAGAGCACTGGCAGCGCGGTTCGCACTGTCTTGTGCTTGTGAGCGCTCAATCTCAAGAGAGCGAATGTTCGCCAAAGCATTTGAACGGTCAGAATCGATTTGAGCAATACGGCTTATGCTGTTGTTCACGTTGCTACGTTCTCTGCGAGCAGCCCCCGAACGTTGAGCTTGTTCAGCCCGGTGAGGAGCTACGGCAGATTCAGCAGTTGCCACAACAGCGTTAGCTGAAGTCACCGCTGCGCTATGTGCGGGAATAGCCACGGCCAAGCGTTGCAATTCGTTTTGTGCCACCGTTTCGCGCTGGTCGTTAGCGACTTGGGCAGCTTGTGTGGCAGGAATGTCGAGTGTGCTTGTGCGATGGATAGTATCTTCAAGTTTAGTGGCTTCAGCCAATTGTGAAGCAAAACGTTGGCGCAAGGCCGCCATCTCTTTCACGTTGGCCCCTTTTGAGAGGTGAACGGCGTGAGCAGAGATGTAAAGCTCGCGAGCTTGTGTGGTTGTTTCAACAGTAAAGCCCGCCGATTTAGCCACCGGGTTACCTGCTGTGAATGAGGCTTCAAAAGCTGCATCAAGCACTGAAACTTTTCCGTTACAGCGCTCTTCGAGTTTCGCTAAGACGTTTTTGAAACCGTTATATGAAAGCTCAAAACGAGGATCGCGTGAACCATCTGCGGTCTTAAGTTTGATGTTCTTGCGATCTTGCAATTGAGCGATCACTGCAGCCATTTTTTGTGGAACGGCCCAGTAAGTTTCCTTGCGACCAATTTTGCCAAGAGTACCAAGCGCCATCACGCTATCGTCTCTAAGGATAATGTCCCAAGCTTTCACCCTGCTGTTTTCTTGAGTGAGGTACATTTCTAACGCAGCCGTTTTATTTTTTGGGTAACGAAGTTCCAGCGCCATGTCCACGCGGTCATCACCACCCAAGGTCCGTGCGATGCATGTGCCGTTAGGGTTTGAGCGTGTAGAGGTATCGTCCAACTCCCAATCTCCAGAAGTGTAGACCACTCCGGCAAAGGCTGAAGGCACGACGAAGAGTGTGAGTAGGGCAAGGGCGCGCATAGGATCCTCCAATGGCGGGTGTGTTGTAGCTTCTCTACATGCACCCTGAATTCGTCGCAACAACGAAAACAATTAGTGATAAAAAATAATATTTATGGTGCCACAGTGACACTGAATGGTGGGGTTCAGACACCACAAGCGTGTAAAAACTACTCATGGCCAGAGACTCAGGCCTAAGGCTATCTTGGCGCCCATGACGACCGAGACGAACCCATTACCCATCACTGCATGGCTTCCGCTGACTGCGAAAGAGGCCAAGAAGCGTGGTTGGGATGAACTCGATGTGATCTTGGTCACAGGCGACGCCTACGTCGATCATCCAGCGTTCGGTACCGCCGTTATTGGGCGTATTCTCGAATCCCTGGGCATGAAAGTCGCCATCATCGCTCAGCCTAACTGGCAGGATGACCTGCGGGACTTCAAAAAATTCGGTAAGCCAAAATTCTTCTTCGGCGTCACCAGCGGGAACATGGATTCCATGGTTAACAAGTACACCGCGGCTAAGCGTACCCGTTCGGAAGACGCTTACACGCCGGGCGGCGCCACCAACCATCGCCCGGACTACGCCACCACTGTCTATTCTAAGATTCTCAAGGACCTCTACCCAGACACTCCGGTGGTCTTGGGTGGTATCGAAGCCTCTCTTCGCCGAGTCACTCATTATGATTTCTGGTCGGATAAACTCCTGCCGAACATCTTGACCACCTCAGGCGCGGATATGTTGATCTACGGCATGGGAGAGCAGCCGCTGCGTGATATTGCGAAGCTCGCTTCTAAGGGCATTCCGTTCTCAGAGCTCAAAAACGTTCCGCAGACCGCTTTCCTGGCCGACGAAGTTCCCACCACCAAATGGGAAGACCAGGAACTCACCAGCCATGAAGAGTGCTTGAAAGACAAACTCGCTTACGCACGCAACTTTATGCACGTGGAAGTGGAGAGTAATAAACAGTACGCCAATCGTTTGTTGCAAAAAGTAGAAGGCAAGACTCTCGTCATCAATCCGCCTTACCAGACCATGACTGAGAAAGAGGTGGATGCTTCTTTTGATCTACCTTACACCCGCCTTCCGCATCCTAAGTATAAAGACCGCGGGCCCATCAGCGCCTTTGAGATGATTAAGTTCTCTCTTAATACTCACCGTGGCTGTTTCGGTGGTTGCAGCTTCTGCACGATTTCAGCGCACCAAGGGAAAATGATCGCCTCGCGCTCGAAAGAGTCCGTCTTGCGTGAGCTTGATCAAGTGGTGAAGATGCCAGACTTCAAAGGCTACATCTCTGATATGGGCGGCCCATCGGCTAACATGTATCAGATGAAGGGCATTGATCAGGCGATTTGTGATAAGTGTGCGGCTCCGTCATGTGTCTTCCCACAAGTTTGTAAAAACCTCGAGACTGATCCGACTAAGATGACTGAACTCTATAAAGAAGTCGCCGCGCACCCCCAGGTGAAGAAGGCGTTTGTTAGTTCAGGTCTTCGTTATGACCTGATGTTTGATCCGCGCTCAAGTCATCCCAAGGCCGATGAAGAGTATGTCGAGCAGCTTGTTACTCATCACGTATCAGGCCGCTTGAAAGTTGCCCCTGAACATACCGAAGATCACGTCCTTAAGGTCATGCGTAAGCCGAGCTTTGAGTTCTTCCACATTTTCAAAAAGAAATTCGAAGAGATCTCGAAGAAAAAGGGCATTCGCCAAGAGATCATCCCGTACTTCATTTCAAGCCATCCAGGTTGCAAACCTGAGGATATGGCCCAGCTGGCGTCGAAAACTATGAAGCTCGGCTATAAGCTTGAGCAGGTGCAGGACTTCACGCCCACACCTATGACCGTGGCCACTGAGATCTATTACTCAGGCCATCACCCATATACGCTTAAACCCGTAGAAACCGCGATCACCTTGGACGATAAAACCAAGCAGCGTAACTTCTTTTTCTGGTACAAAGCCGAAAACAAGAACTTCATCCGCAATTACCTGAGTAAGCATAAGATGGACGAACTTCGTAAAGAACTCTTCGGCGCCTAGATCTTTATCGAATGAATGATCTGAGAATTTTCCTGCTTGAGTCGAAGCTTTAGAAACGCCTCCACCGACTCGCGAGATTTTTTCCCTGGATTCTTCTTCCAAATCAGCATGAAGTCGTTCCCACGCATTGAAGACGACACCAAGTCTTGGTTAAACGTCTTAAGCTCGTTCAACGTGTCTTGTTCCAATGACTGAGCTTCTTGGGAGATTTGGATCGTCTTCTCGAGGCCGGCAATTTTTTGTTCATAGAATAGTGTCTTGCTCGAGAGGGCCTGGTTTGTGCTTGCGATCCGTTGGTCAATCTTGTCCTCGATGGAAACCTGATTGATGACGAGCTTTGCGTCCTCGAGGCCGTAGAGGTTCTTCTTTTCCTCCAGCATTTTAATTTTATCTTTCGAGAGCTGGTCTCCCAGAAGGGTGATTTCAATGGAGCTTTTCTCCCAGCGGTAGTTCATTTTCTTCTCAACAATGAAGGTGCCTTTACTCTGCATCTCACGCTCAACAAAGGAGTTGGCCTTAAGCTTGAATCCAGACTCTTTGAGGAGAAGCCAAGCTGTAATAAGACTTGGAACAATCACGATCGCTGCAATGCTCATCACCCAGCGGTCGATGCGAATCTGTTCAAGTTTTTCAGCATAAGAAATTTTCTTGAACTTTAAATAACGAACGAAGACGTAGGTCGAGAGGCAGATAAACACCGAATTGATGACGAACAGATAGATTGCACCAAGGAAATACTTTGGCTCGCCATTTGCGATCCCGAAGCCGGCGGTACAGAGAGGAGGCATGAGGGCCGTGGCAATGGCGACACCAGGAATAGCATTTCCTTTTTCTTTGCGTGAAACAGCGACGATTCCAGCAGCACCGCCAAACGCGGCAATAAGGACGTCATAAAAGTTAGGAGCCGTTCTTGCGAGCAACTCAGATTGAGCTTCGGAGAACGGAGAGATTAGAAAGTAGAGCGTCGAGGTGACAACACTGATGGCAATGGCGATCAGGAGGTTACGGCCAGCACGTTTGAGTAATTCGAAATCATTGATCCCAAGAGCAAAGCCTGCGCCCACGATCGGACCCATGAGAGGTGAGATCAACATGGCACCGATGATGACGGCCGTTGAGTTTACGTTAAGCCCGACAGAGGCGATAAAGATTGCAAAAACCAGGGTCCAGGCGTTTGCACTTTTAAAGTCGACGTTCTGGCGGATGGAGGCGTCCGTATTGTCGTAGTCCGTATCTGAACGAAGATCAAAAAGGGCACGAATTTTCCGCCAAAAGCTCTCGTTCATAGATACTCCTCAATATGTAATGTCTAAATGGTAGACCGAGCTAGTTCGATTGGGCAAAGACGATTTTTGCCGCCCCAGCTAAACTCCTTATCTCCTCCAGTGCTTCCTTCGATAAGCAGGCGAACATTCAATTCAAGGAGAACTCTCATGTCTAAAAAATGGACTGCCCAGGTTTATGTTAAGTGGAATAAAGATGCACCGGTTTGGGAAAACTGGAGCTGGCTCAAAAAGTGGAAAGAAGTGAAGTGGGCCGCCTCGACGATGGGCGAGTGGGACATGGTTTTGTGGGTGGACGTGCAGACTCCAGAAGAGTTGGAGAAGTTTGTTCACGAGAAATTGTGGGCAAAGAAGTGGGTTGAGAACACGAAGTCGACGTGGACCAAGGAAGTTTGGTCTGTGTGGCAAGATAACGGCAAAAAGAAAGCGGCTTAATTCTAGGGGGACTTCGGTCCCCCTTTTCATTTCAATTCATCTTCGCTACAACTAAGTCTCAACCAGGAGGTCTCTATGAAAAATTCAAATCTAGTATCGGCGGCCTCTGTCTCTTTGATCTAAGTTTCCCCTCGAAACACCACTGACCAGTCGTCGCCTCTTAATTTTTATTATAAAGATCAAAGAGGTTTTATGTTTTGGAATCATGTTGATTCTCAGGGTACTGAATTATGTTGTGTGGGGCTCAAGCCCCTGTGGGCGGATATTTACGGCATCACTTATCGTGGACTCGAAGCGCACGTTCCTATGGAAGTCTGGCGTACGTTTCTTAATCACGCTCTCACGGCGGCAACTGAACAGAAGGCCGGCAAAGTGATGATGCGTTTGGAGCAGAAAGGCTTAGCTCCACAGATTGCTGTTGAGCTTAAACGGTTGGGTTTTGTGCATAAATTAGAACGAGTGGAGTTCAAGACACCGCTAGCAGATTTACAAGGTGAGGAAGGCACGCCACTTACTTGGAAAACGGCGGCGGAATTAAAGTGGAGCGACCGCCAAATCGCTGATCTACTCTTAAAAGTCGTAGAAGGCGATCCAGAAGATGATCTCGACGGCGATCCTATTAAGTACATTCAGGATTGGTTGAACGATCCTGAACTCACCTGTGGACTTGATTGTGTGCACGTGGGTTTTATGAAAGACAAAATCGCAGCGTTAGTCGTGCCGCAAGTGGATCTTAAAAATGGCTGGTCACGCCTGGCCTATATGGGTGTGCATCCGGATTTTCGTGGCCTCAGTCTCGGGCGTTGGGTTCATCGTCACGGCTTTGCGGCCCTTCGAGAGCAGGGTGGGACAAGCTATCACGGTGGCACGAGTTCATTGAATGTGCGTATGCGCCGCACGTTCGAAGCCTCGCGCTGTGTACCTTATCGCACGTTGGATGAGTGGGAACTGAGTCTAACTCAAGAAAAACTTTAGTCAGCTAGGTAATTTTTATAAAGGGGAGGACGAGCGGAAGGACTTCAGCTAGTTTGCCCGCAAATACTCCTCACCCCCAAGGAATGACCATGAAAACAAGATCTGAGTCTTTTTTGATCGCTAGTCTGTTGCTCGCCACTCCTGTCACCTCACTCCTCACGGCTTCTGCGGCCCACGCACAAGTTTCAACTGTCTCTGGGACTCTCTACACGAGTGCTCCAGTGATGGCGGTGGGTTCTTTGGGCTTTAGCCGCAAAGTGGTCATCGGTGTGCGCGTTGTGAAGAATGGCAACACCGGCGATTTTCACGGCGATCGCGCTGTGATTGGAATCTGCCAACCAAGTGAAGCTCCTGACACACTCACCATTGAAGTCATCGATCCTGTTACAGGCAAAGTCCTACATGTCGCCGATCGTTGGTTCGGTGATCTCGCGACAGGCCTGAATGATCTCAAGCGCACAGAGAGTTCTGAATGTGCTTCAGGCAAGATGCAGCTTGATATCGGTGCAGCAGGCACGAAGTCAGTGCGTTTGATTTCTGTGAGCGGCAAAGCTGTCGTGATCGACGTCGCTGGTGTGGGCACAGTGACCTTGCCATCGAAGACCGTTTTCAAAAGAAAGTAGAAAATGAAGAGGACTCAACTCAATACGAACTTGAGTCCTCTTTCTCTTGAGGCCCTGCGCCTTCTTTCTCAACAAGACATTTCAGCTGAAGCGTTGAGCTTGGTGGACCAAGTGGAGAGCGTGTGCGCTCAAATGCCAGCGCCGACGGCTGATAAAATAGAGCTCTTGGGTTTTCAACGTCTGCAGGCATCGACTACACTCATTAAAGAAATCAATGCTCCCACCCAAGTGGCCCTCACTCATTGGGCCGATGCTAATGAAGAGCTTCGTCAGTTTATCCTGGATCAAACAGCGATTGATGGCGCCACCATCCTCTCGCTCCATACCAAACTCAATCCGGCTTCATTTGGACTTTTGCGTGCAACAGACCTCCAAGGCGGAAATGGAGAATATCCACCGGCGAAGGATCTCGCAGTGCTGTGGACAATTTTTGAAAGTGAGATTCTAGCAACGCTTGAGACCGAACATCCGATCTTAGAGGCCGCCAAACTTTATCAGTGGCTCATCACGCTGCATTTCTTTGCGGATGCCAACGGTCGGACGGCACGACTGGTGACCGACTGGCGTTTGGCGCAAGCAGGATTGCCTCCGCTGGCCTTTCCGAATGATGCTTCATCGTTTGTGAGTGCACTAGATAAGGATCGTGACCACACACCAGAATTGGCCGTGAGGCGGATTTGCCAAGGGATCAGTGAGACGCTGAATCTCTTTAAAGTCTGATGTTGCAGAGTTCTTTAAGAATGCGCTCCGGCCGTGCACCAGTCATGAGCACCTCAAAGTTCTCGTCTTCCACGATTGGACGTTCAAGAACCTGGTAATGCTTACGAAGCCAATTCATGCGCTCAGCAGGTTCAAGCTTCATGAACATGCGTTCTGATTTTTTCCACAGGGTGCTGCGACCATTCACGGGAAAATCTTGCTGGAGATAATCGGCCCAACGCTGAAGACGATCATCTTCCGGTTGATCATCACGGTAATCATGAAAAGTATGCGGGACCTCAAAGTCAGTGAAGACCTGGATGAGTTTATCCATTTGGTCTTCGTGCTTCATTCCCCAGACGTGTAGATGCTCGGCCATATTAATACAACCATGGGTATTGCTCGAAAGCAGGATCACGTTTTTCAAGGAAGGCCGTGCGGCCCTCTTGGGCTTCTTCAGTACCGTAAGCGAGGCGAGTGGCTTCGCCCGCAAAAATCTGCTGACCGACCAAACCGTCATCAATCAAGTTAAAACCAAACTTCAGCATTTTGATAGCAGTAGGAGATTTCCCACAAATGGTGGTCGCCCAATCCAGCGCCTCTTTTTCTAGATCAGCGTGCGGAACAACTTTGTTCACCATGCCCATCTCAAAAGCTTCTTGCGCCGAATAGTTATGACCGAGGAAGAAAATTTCCCGCGCGCGCTTCTGACCTACTTGGCGTGCGAGGTATGCCGAGCCGTAACCAGAATCAAACGAAGCGACATCAGGATCAGTTTGTTTAAAGATGGCGTGCTCTTTTGAAGCGAGCGTCATGTCACACACCACGTGAAGTGAATGACCACCGCCCACTGCCCAACCAGGAACAACGGCGATCACGACTTTCGGCATGAAACGAATCATGCGTTGAACTTCGAGGATATGCAGACGGCCGTGACCGGCGCGAGATGTTTTAGATGTTGAGTATTCGTAGCCTTGTTTGCCACGCACACGTTGATCGCCGCCCGAGCAAAACGCCCAGCCGCCATCTTTGGCCGATGGACCGTTACCGGTGAGCAAGATCACGCCCACATTGTTTTGTTGGTGTGACCATTCAAGTGCTGTGAGGAGTTCATCGACAGTTTGGGGACGGAAGGCGTTGCGCACTTCGGGACGGTTAAAGGCGATCCGAACCGCGCCGGTGTTTTTGGCCTTATGAAAAGTGATGTCTTCAAAGGGAAATTCTTTGATCTCAGTCCACTGAGTTGCATCGAAAATCGGCGATATCATAAAGGCTCCTAGAATGAGGGGAATTTACCTTCAGAGCGCCATGTCGGCCAGACGCTTATGGACCTGATCCCACTCTTGAGGCGTTAAACCCTCAATGCCAAACCGATTTTTAAGCTGAAGTGCGAGCTCAGTGCCATTTTTGGCCCCATTCAGATCACCTTGCGAGGTCCGATCTTGGCCTTGATAGACCGTGAGCGTGAGGCCTTGTCTAAAGCGTGAGCCGGGATAGGTGGCCACCCAAAAATTACTTTGCACCATATCGATGGGATAGACCGGCGAAGGGTCCATCCAATAAAGCGGCTTCATTTCACCGCGATGTTCGCGCATCAGAGTAAGTCCCTTAGGACCGGGTAGTTCTTGGATTTGGAAGGTCTCTTTGTCTTGCGTAAAAGGCGCACCAGGCGCAAGCAGGACTGGCTCCAGCACTGAACCGGCGCCAAAACCTACGTCGGCGAGATAGATTTCGCCTTTGAGTTTCACCATGAGCCAGACATGAGTGCGAGGCACTTGAGTGGCATCAGGATTCATGAGGAGGACACGGGCCAGTCGTGGCTGCACGTCGAAGCCTAAGCTGCGTAGGAGGCGTCCAAAGGAGAGATTCAGCTCAAAGCAGTAGCCGCCACGGGCAGAGTCGAGGAGTTTTGCTTCAAGCGAAGCATCGTCCAGGGCGGGGATCTTGTTTAACAAAATGTCTAAGTTCTCGAAGGGGATTTTGGCCTGATGGAGGCGGTGTAAGTCGCGTAGTAACTCATAACTAGGGGTTAGATCGCCGCTATAGCCGAGCTTTTGTAAATATTTCTTCATGGCCGAATCTTAACAAGTGCCAGAGTAGACGGCCACAGGGGGCAGGTGTAAATCCACCTCATATAACCCCCAAGGAGCCCCCCATGAAAATAGCTTTTCTGGCCTTATTTATTTCTCTTCCGGTCTTCGCCTCAACCGCTTGTTTCACACGCGACGTTGAACTCGTCACGAAAGAAGTAAGCCTCTCTCGCGAACTTTGTTTTGGTGAAGTTGAGTTGCAGTTGGATATTTTCGCTGCCAGCAAAGCGCTGGTGCGTTTTTCAGTCGACGGTAATCGTGCAGTTAAAACGGTTGAGTTGAGAAATGGCCGTGACCTTGGCAATGGAACGATCGCATTCAAGTTTAATGTGGAAAACAATGTTGCCGGCGGTTACTGCGGCGACACTTGGGGCGCGACAACGGAAGCCACTTTAGTGGTGAAGCGTGATGGAAGCGTAGCTTCTGTGGAAGGCATCACAGCGGAAGTAGCGTTCTCAGGCGACAACTGCCACTCAGACATGAGAACTGAGCAAGAATTCAGCTACCGTAAACTCTAGTTTTATTCTTTATAGGGTAGCGTCACTGGGCGTTACCCTATAGACCTTCGACCGAGTCATCGGTTAGTGTATCCCCTCAAACTCTTGAGGGATTATCCATGAAATCATTGCTCATTATTTTAAGTACTTTCATCTTCAGCGCCTACGCGGCGTCTCCCGTGGTTGTGATGAAAACGACTCACGGTGTAATTGAAATTGAACTCAACCAAGAGAAGGCGCCTTTGAGTGTGGCGAACTTCTTGGCCTACGTGGATGCCAAGTTCTATGACAACACCATCTTCCACCGTGTGATTCCAGGTTTCATGATTCAAGGCGGCGGCTTCAACAAAAAAATGGTGCAGAAAACCACACGCGCAGCTGTGAAGAACGAAGCCAATAACGGCTTGTTGAATGAAACAGGTACTGTCGCCATGGCGCGGACTTCAGACCCTCATTCGGCAACCGCACAATTTTTCATCAACGTTGAAAATAACTCTGCTCTAAACCATACAGATATGACAGAAGCAGGTTGGGGTTACGCTGTTTTTGGCAAGGTCACTAAGGGTATGGATATCGTGAATCGCATCAAAGCGGTCCGCACCGGTAACCGCAGTGGTCATCAGAATGTGCCGATGGATAACGTCATGATTAAAAGTATTCGTCGTAAATAAAGGAATCCATGAAAGAGGCACTCGATCTCACCGTCCTGACTCCCAAGAAACTTCGCACGCTACGGAATAATCTGAATAATCGGATCGAGTCGTTTGGAACTCACGGCGATGGCGCTAAGGATTTGCAGAAGAGCCACATGCTCGCCGGAATGTCGGAAGGCGAGTGCAAGGCGTTGCTGCAGTCGGTGAACAGAGAAATGAAAAGACGATCACGCGAATGAAAACACCCGTCGAAATTCCCCTCGCTGCTGGCCACGAGTTCATCGCTCTCTGCGATCTCATGAAGATCGCCGACATGTGCGAGAGCGGCGGCGCAGCCAAGCACATCATCGCGACGGGAGTTGTGAAAGTGGATGGCGTAGTGGAGACCCGTAAGCGTTGTAAAATCCGCAGTGGGCAAGTCGTCGAGTACAAGGGAGACACCGTTAAGGTCGTCTCCCCGTAATTAAAAATATCTTATGAACGTGGATCGGGTTCGCCGTAGCAGTTCTTCACTGACTTCGAGCGCTTGTTACGTCGGTACTCAATACACATGCTGTCGTCAGGATTGCTGCCGGTCCAACGAACGCAGTCTTCCGCTTCCCAAGTAAAGTCGATGCGATAGTCGTTGACGATTTTGCCGACAACACCAAAACCGAGTGAGAGAGAGTTGTTCACTTCTTTCACATCACCCAAAAAGCACAAGAAACCGTAATCCACAGAGCCCAAGTCGGCACTCGTTAAGATGTGGCCCTGAGAGATAATCGGGTCGATGGTGTAGTACTGCTTCCATGATTTGTTCTGCAATACGAAGCTGAGTTGAATCTCTGGTTCACACTTGATGGTGCCAGTGTGGTGAGCGCTCTCGAAGCTGCCGTTCATGACGTCGCCGCGGAGAATGAAGTTGGGCTGGTTATTCACCGAGCCCGCAATCACGCCACCCGCATCCACGCGAAGGTCTAACGTTGTTTGCAAAAAATCGACACGGTTGGTGAATGCTGGTGAAAGCAGAAGTTTTTTTGTCCAAGGTGTTGCCGTCTCACCCCAAGAACCACGTTTAGCGGTTGCGGTGATATCGCAGTTGTAGACGGGCAGTGCCCAGGCAGAAACTGACATGAGAGTGACCGCGAGGGTCAAAAGAATACGCATGGGGGGCTCCTTGTTTGCGGCAAGTGATACCTTGCCGTCCAAGGAAATGAAAAGGGGGAGGCCCCAATCTTAACAAACTAGAATGAAAGCCCTGCTCTTTTACCTGCGATAAGTGTGCGGAGGTACATGGCCAATCCTTCTTGCGGAGTCAATTTCCAGAACGCAAGATGGTCGAGATCATAAAATACCCGGGCAGAAGCCATCGTGTCCACGGCCGCACCGGCCAAGGGAGCACTGCCCTCGGTTGGCCCGTAAGAGAGCATGTGTGTGTAAACCGGGTCCACGTTTTGTGTGGCACGCTCATAGCCTGGCGCAAGGAAAATAAGATTATAGACTTTCATCGCACTGGCGTTGTTGCCGGCAGGATTCAAATGCTCGTGATGGGCCATGGTGGGAAGATTGGCACGATCAAGGGCCGCATAGATTGTCGCCGGCAAGTGATCCACCACGCGTGGATCTTTGGCGATCAGACCCACAGGAAGTTTTAACGTATCGGCCACAGTAGGAAAAACGGCGCGATAGAAAACATCTGGACGAGATTTATAATCAGCGATCACACTTCCGTTCGGGGTTCCGCCGACGTTGTACCAAGCGGCAACGCTGGCGGTACCATTGGCGATACCAAGCTCAGCACGCTTCTTCACTTCGTTCATCACGCGAGATCCCATGGAGCGGCTGATGACCAAATGGGGGCCTTCTAATTCTGCGAGACCTTCTTCTGTTTCACGGACCTGGGCTTCAAGTGGAGCCAGGCTGTTGCGGTAGATGACTTTGACGTTAGCGCCGAGGCGACCCAATTCTCTTTGCAGAAACGTGTAGCCCGTTTTTTCTGTTTGATCCAAGAACAAGCGGTAAGGGAAAATCCCCGAGAGCATGCCGTTCTCGTATGAGAGCTGCGGAATGAAAGCGATTTTCAATTTGTCTTCTGCGAGCTCGTCTGCGAACTCAGACTTGAAGAGTGTTTTAAGTTGAGGAAGAGTCATCTGAGCGAGTTCATCAAAACCGGCCTGTGCAAATTCTTTGCCGGCAACGGTGTTCAATTCCTGTGACATGGTTTTGTAAGTCTGCACGGTGCAGAGATAACCATTCTGTAAAAAGAAAGCGTGCCAGGTGAGTAGGTCACTAGGTAACTCATCGTTCGGGCAAAGCTCACGATCCATCGAGCGTACAGTGGCTTCAGAAAGTGTTTCGAGATTAAGTTCGTCTTCTGGTGCACTGAATGCATCGCTAATACCAGACGGGAGACTGGTCTGGATGCCCAACTTGCGTGCGAGTTCGCTGGCGTGTTGTTGAATGGCAAGAAGGCGAACGCCGGCCTGTGATTGGCGGCATTCTTCGTGAAGGGCAAATGTATCGTTAGCGATGCTGTTATCGAGAACCAGCGCGCGCTTGTCGTTTTTACTTTGAACCACGTCCAGCCCACGAATCTCTTCACCTGCTTCGGTAATACTGCAGCCACCGAGAGTGTGACGAAGGGCCGCCGCTTCTTGTTGCAGACGCGCGAGCTCGAGGGCCTCGGGAGAAATCATGGCGTAAGAAAGCAATGGAGTTAGTGCCAGTACGGCTAACCATTTCATACAGACCTCATGGGTAAAGATACCCATGAGTTATAGCCTGAGAGGGCGCTAGAGCGAGGTGACTGCGAAGATTTTACAAAACGTACTGACTGCCCAGCAAAAGGATCTCTTGTTTCTTGGTGTCCACAACGGCGAGGGCGCTAAAAGTGCCATTATTTCCAATAACTTCGATGGAGTAGAGTTCTACCCGGTGCTTCTTAAGAACGTTCACCAAAGTCTCAGAAAATGACGACATTTGGGTCTCAGGGTTATCAATGAAGCTAAACGCCCCGAAAACAATGTTCTCAACCCGCTCCCACGAACTCAAGGTGGTGAGGGTAATCTTTTTCACGGTCACACTGTCGGCGGTATCACGGGCCTCAGCGGCCAGACGATGAGCGAGCTGTTTCAGGGTCGCAGGAACGGCTTCGTTGAGATTGGTCAACTTGTACGACTGGCGATCCACCATGGTTTCCATATTGTCCGGAGACTCGATGGGAAGATCGCTCACAGAATCCGTGAGCTCCGTGGTGAGGGCTTCAAGGCTTGATGTGGAAATCTTATTGAGGCGCTTGAAGGTGGCGGCTTGGGCGAGCGTGGTCACAGTCAAGCAGGCGACGAGAAAAAGGTTTTTCATAGAGGCTCCTTAGAGTTGTGAGCGCACTTTAGAGGGCCGGTCTCACTTAGGAAACGAGCTGTGAAAAATTTATAGCGTTAAGATTCAGTCAGAACCGAAAGAGCAGATCCTGAAATTCTGTGGTGGTGTCGTCGTAGAAGACTTTGCTCTCCAAAATCCGACTAGAAATAAAGGTGAAATGCGGGCGGATGAGTTTCTGGTATTGATCACGGGTTCTGACCCGTGCCCAAGAATCACTGAACTGCAATTCACTTTGCTGGCGTTTGTACTCAATATCTGTTGGCACCGTGAGATAAATATAACGGCAGCGCTTCGCCATAATGGGCAATACTTCTTTGAGTTCTTTATCACTCAGATACTGCAGCACCGATGTGCACAGTCCTAAGTCAAAGGCCCAACGTGCGCGAGCGGGATTGCGGGCCCAAGTCACCAGGTCTTCGTGATGAAGTTTCGCCTTAGGCATTTTCATGCGTTTAAAAGCGGGCGGTGAGGGTTCGATACCTTCGATGCGACGGGGCTTGAGCGCGCGCGCCATCTCTTTCATCAAATGGCCGGTGCCAAATCCTAAATCGACCATAGACTCCGGGTTAAATCCCTCGATGTTGAAATACGCAAGGAGATAGCGCGAGTGGTCTTTTACATTACCAATTCCATCAATGGTTTTGATGTCTTGATAATGGGTATCCCAATAGCTCTGGTCAAATGGCTTCATAGGTATAAAGCTATCTTGAATGACATCTCTTTGGAGGCCCTCATGGTGCATGGAACGTTAGAAAAACCATTTAAAGTTATGCTCTCAGACGCGCGCCACGCGTTCTGTTCTGATCTGGATGCAAAATTGGGTGGCGAAGACACCGGACCGAACCCTCACGAGCTGCTGGAGGCCGCTCTGGTGGGCTGCACACTGCAGACGATGCAGATGTATGCTGCCCGCAAAGGCTGGGACATCGGCGTCACACACGTGGGTGTGAAGACTCTGGCCGAAGGCGCAGAAGTCATTATCGGTCGTACCCTCAAATTTGATCCCCATCTCACCAGCGAACAAGTCACTAAGCTCACTGAGATCGCCAACAAATGCCCCATCCACAAGATGCTCCATATTTCCGCCACGATCCAGACGGAGGTTGTATGAGCGTAAGTCTTGTCATTCCTCCGCGCGAGCGAGATCTGGGTGACGGCATGATGGTCCGTCGCGCTCTGCCCTTTGTGCATAAGCGCATGGTGGGCCCGTTTATTTTCTGGGACCACATGGGGCCAGTGAAAATTTCTTCAACCTTTGAAATGTTGGTGCGCTCGCATCCGCACATTGGTCTCTCAACTCTTACGTATCTTTTCAGTGGGGAGATTCTCCACCGTGATTCTCTTGGGAACGAGTTGAAGATCTTGGCCGGCGAAGTGAACTGGATGACCGCCGGGCGTGGCATTTCACACTCCGAGCGCTCAACTCCCGAGCACGGTCAAAACAATATGACCGTTGAAGGCATTCAGTTGTGGATTGCGCTTCCGAAGTCCCATGAAGAAGTCGCACCAAGTTTTGTGCATTACGATGCCCATGAACTTCCGATGTACAAGCAAGGGGGCGTGGATTGGCGCGTGATCGCGGGCGAGTACCAAGGTGTTCGTTCACCGGTGGCAACTTACTCACCGCTGTTTTATTTTGAGGCTTCACTCAAGCAAGGTCATGTAGGTGAGTTCCCGATGCCGGCCACTCACGAGGCGGCGTTGTACGTCGCGAAAGGTGAAGTGCAGATTGAAGGCGTGAATCACGGTGAAGGGGTGTTGATCGTTTTCGCAGCGGGCTCAGCAGTTCAATTCAAAGCAGGAATTGATTCAAGGGTATTGATCTTCGGTGGTGAGCCACTGCCAGAGCCACGCCATATTTGGTGGAATTTTGTTTCTTCGAGCAAAGAGCGGATTGAGCAGGCGAAAGTAGAGTGGAGAGATCAGCGCGAGCAGAAGTTTGGCAAGGTTCCGAAGGAGCAGGATTTCATCCCGCTCCCCGAGAACTAGAAAGAACTATTTTTTGAGAAGATCACGAATCTCAGTAAGCAACATGACGTCGGCCGGAGTCGCGGCTGGCGTCGGTGACGCTTCTTCTTTCTTCTTCATCGAGTTCATGGCCTTAACAACAGCGAAGATAGCGAAAGCCACGATGACGAAATCAAACACTGACTGCAAGAAAATACCGTAGTCGATGGTAACCGAGGCAATCGCAGGGTCTGTTGATTCCTTGAGCATAATTTTGAGGTGATCAAACTTCACACCGCCCACCATGACACCAATCACTGGAGTGACGATGTTGGCCACGAGTGAAGAAACGATTTTACCAAAAGCTGCGCCAATAACCACGCCGACCGCGAGGTCAACCACGTTGCCACGCATAGCGAAACTTTTGAATTCAGACATCAAGCTCATGAAGACTCCTTATTAAAATTTTGCCAATATTATCTTATGGAAAAAGTCGGAAAGTCACCGGTTAAACCTTGGTGGGCCTATATTATCGAGACCGAGAAGGGGGCACTCTACACCGGGATAACGACGGACCTGGAGCGACGTTTTCGCCAGCATGCGGGTGAAATTAAGGGCGGCGCGAAGTACTTCCATTCCGGGGCGCCAGTTGAGATTCGCTTCAAGAAGAAGTTCAAAAATCGCTCTGAGGCCTCCAAGTTTGAGGCCCATGTGAAGTCCCTAACTAGGGCCCAGAAGCTGTTACTTCTTAAAAATAAGCGGAATTGAGTTGGCCATGTCCTGTACCAGCACGCGGTCTAGCTGCTGATTAAGGGATGTGTCCTGGCAGATGGTGGTGCCTTCGTAAGAATGGTCAGTGGCGTTGTGTTGGAAGTTGTACGAGCCAATAGACGCCGCGATCCGATCGAAGTGGAAGACCTTCGAGTGCATGAAACTGATATGAGTCCAGATGTGCATGTTGGGATACTTCACCCAGTCTTTCAGTAAATTTTTGTAGTGAGGTTTGCCGTAGAAGCGATTCCACACATGAATTTGGAAGAGGGCGAGGGTCGCCTTGGCCTCACGACCTTCTGCGGTGAGTTCGCGAATTTCTTCATTGAGCATCGCTACGTTCTCGTTACCCGCCATATCGATGTTGGTGGTAATGTAGTCGATGCGTGTGCCGCGCTTGGCGATCGCTTGGAGTTTATCAAATAGTTTGTTGTACATGCCGAAACGATCTTTCCACTCGATGATGGGCAAGAGCGGACGATTGAGGCGTGTGACTTTCGAGTCGGACGTCACGGGATTGGTGATCGCTAAGTAATTTTGTACGCCATCGAGCATTTTTAAATAGGCCTTGCCGATGATCTGACGATCCTCTGCTGGAGACTGGCGAATATAGCGGCAAACACCCTGCATGCGCGCATTCTCATCACCCAGCACACGAGGGTAATGGTCAGCTCCGCGCTGTCCCTGCTCGCGTTCGAGTTCTTGGCGCTTGAGCATTTTTTCTTGATAGCCATTTACGTCAGTCACATTCTTGCGGATGCGTTTTTGCTGGAAGTAAGTCCAATCCTTAATAAAAGCCATGGCGATGTCTGTGACCAAGGGGCCTTGGGTGAGAATATCGACATCACGGTTTTGAAAATCTGTCCCACGCGAAAGATTGTCGGCGTCGATCATATTGTGACCGCCACTGATGGCCGCTTTGAAATCCACGATAAGGCTCTTGGTGTGATAAATCGCTCGGCCGTACTTCCAGAAATCATCTCCTTCGATGACTTCTACGCCAGCATTGCGCAACTGGCGCGTACACTGACGATGATTGAGGAACTTACTGATGGTAGCATCGACGAGTACACGCACATCCACACCGGCCTTATGGCGTTCAATAAGCAGATCCACGATCTCTTGAGTACCCTTGTCACAGACAAAAACCAGTGAGCCCATGAGGATGGTTTCTTTTGCAGCTCGGATCAAATCTTTTTTCGCTTCGAAGGCACCTTTGTCTTCGAGGAGTGTGATGGTGTTCCCAAAGGAGAGTTCTGACTTAGACACTTCATCAATGTCGCGGTGAAGGGCCGGATCAAAATACGGCGAGGTCGTCGCTACCAGCGGTGAGTGGGCGGCAGAGTATTGTTCCAAGGGAAGAGTCAGTTCTTTAATAGGAGGATGATTCAGTCCACCCCATTCTCTTGGCGTGGGAATAACTTTTCGATGAAGAAAGCGACGCTTGCTAAATGTGAGTTCGCTAAAGGCCTGGCGTTTGGCTTCGTTAAAGGTCTCGGCGTTGTAGTGGGTGTTGTAGGCCGCCACATCCACAGCGAACGTATCTTGCATCTCAAACCAATCTTGCTGGAACCAGTCTTTGATTTGGAATTCACCACGCTTGTTTATCTTGTAGCGAGCATCAGGGAGCGCGCGTGCTGGATTAAAAATGAGATACTTGAGACCGCGTTCTTCATAACGTTGGGTGATGTCTTCGACTTTGTATTTGTAGTTACCACGTTCAGGCGGAAAGAGTCCCGCGTGCGAAGAGGTCGCAAATAAAGCTAAAAAGAGGGCACAAAATTTCATGAGGGAAGTTTAGCCCCATCCAGGAGAATGGGGCCGAAACGAGTAAAACTTACTTAAAACTTTGAATGTAGGCCCATAAGGCCGGCAGGTCTTTCTCAAGCTTTGGAAACGCACGCATGGCCTTGGTGGTACGGGCCGGAACGTAACCTGGAGGCAAGGCCTCTGGATAACGGCCAGTCACGATTTTAACCTTAACCACTTCCCAAGGAGTGTTCGCCTGAGCGGGCCCAATCGACCCTTTCTCCAACGGATTCTTGTTATGGCATGAGATGCAGTTTGATTCGTAGAGAATCCGGCCTTGCGCCACGAGAGCAGGGCTTGATTCTGGAGCGGCTTCTGCGACAAACACCGCCGCTTCTTTTTTGACTCCGCCAGCATTGGCCTGAGCCGCTTCACGCGCTTCAACGGTGGTCGGCGCCGGCACTGGACTCATGGTCCGAGTACTGTAATCGACTTTTTGTTCAGCACTGCAAGAGATAAGCAGGGGGGCCAAGAGGCCCCCAAGAAAAATCTTTTTCATTTTAGACCAAAGCCTCCAAGAGACCGTACATAACAACCATCAACAAAAGACCGAAGTGAATCACACCTTTAACTGTGGCGATAGGACCCAGCTTGCCGAAGATCGCGTTCGCTTCAAGTGCGAGAATGATCGCACTGAGAGTGGCGATCGCTGGATATGGATTCATTGCTTCGCCCATGCCCAAACCCAGGTGGCGTGAAGCCCCCATGAAGAACAAGAGTGAGAATGAGAACAACACATTGGTACGTGAGGCAAGTAACGCTTTCGCCGCTGCTGCTGGAGCCGCTGGGTTAGCAGCACCGCCGCCGATAACAGTGTTGGCGTTAGCGATCAAGATTTTCTGGTTAGGCCAAATGATCAACCACACGTTCAAGAACATGATGGTTCCCATCAAGGCACCTGGCCAGATGTAGAGACCGTAAGGAGTCAGGAAGAAATCACCTTTCAAATCAGCACCCGCGATGGCGAGCATAGCGAGACCAGAAAGGAAGGTGCCCATGGCGCCCCAACGGAACCACCAAAGAGCTTTAGGAACGAGCTTTGAGAAAGCGACGTTCTTCACAGGAGCTTCGATCTCAGCGAAGAAAGCGCCTTGTACGAAGTTGAAGTAGTACAGGTGACCAATCCACGCGACGCCCGCGAAGAAGTGAATCCAACGAAGCAGCATAACGAGCCCTTCGTGCGTAAACATTGCGATATCCATCGGCCGGATCTCCTTGAAAAAGGGGAAGATAAATTGAATGAAATCAAAGAATAAACGGATTTATCTGGACTGAAAACTAAGTTGTAAGACGCTTTGCAGCAGCATAATAGGAAAGGGCCCCGATGGGGCCCTTCAAGAGTTAACTATTTCTTAAACCAACCCATCAAATCAAATCCGGTCTTTTTTTTATCCTCACCGCCCGCACCCGCACGATTGCCTGCATTGTCGTCAGCGTCGTCACGAGGCTGAGAGGACTGTGGGGCCGATTGAGGACGTTGGCCGCGATTATCGTCACGACGAGGGCCGCGATCCGGCCCGCCTCTGTTAGGTCCACGCCCGCCGCCGCCTTGACCGCGATCACGGTTAGGGCCGCCGCGATTCGGACCGCCGCCACGAGGGCCGCCTTGTCCACCGCGATTACCCGCGAAGCGTTCACGCTTTTGGGCGCGATCAATGCGTGACATTTGTTCTTCTAAAGATGGCTGCGCCATATTTCCTGATGAATCTTCATCACCGTAGGCTTCGTTGCCTTGGGCTTGCATTTGTTGAGGTTGAGCGTCCGTGCGTTCAGGACGTGGGCCGCGATTGTCGTCACGGCGTGGACCTCTGTCGTCGCGACGTGGACCGCGATCATCACGGCGAGGTCCACGATCTCCGCCGCCTTGACCAGCGTTGCGCTCTTGGCGAGCAGCATTTCTATCAATGCGTGGGTTGTGTCCTTGATCACGGCCGCCATCTTGGCGACGCTGACCTGGTTTTTCCGGGCGAACAGCGTTCGCGACTTTTGGCGTATTTTTATAGAGCTCAGGATCGATCAACTTCAAGATCGCACGCCACTCTTCACGAACTTCGGGCGTGAGGAAAGCGATGGCGTGACCTGAAGCACCCGCGCGACCGGTACGACCGATGCGGTGGATGTATTCTTCTGGTACGTGCGGGATGTCGTAATTAATGACATGGCCAACTTCCGGGACATCAATACCGCGAGCGGCGATGTCGGTCGCTACCAAGATGCGAATCTCGCCGTCTTTGAAAGCTTTGAGTGTTGTCTGACGTTGAGACTGTGAACGATCTCCGTGCAAGCGACCGGCCGAGATGCCGTTTTTATCGAGCTGGCGCGCGAGTTTTTCTGTGCGGTACTTGGTGCGTGTGAAAACAATCATGGTGCCTTCGCAGCCGTTGATCAATTCCATGAGCACACCGAACTTGTCTTCTTCCTGCATCTCACGGGTTTCTTGCTTGATGGTGTCGATCGGCGTTGAGTGGCCTGGGCCAACTTCTACACGAACCGGATCTTTCAAGTATTTTTTGCTGATGTCAGCGATCTCGTTCGGGAACGTCGCTGAGAAGAGCATGGTTTGGCGTTCACGCGGAAGGCCGCGCAGGACTTCGTTCAATTGAGGAGCAAAGCCCATGTCGAGCATGCGGTCAGCTTCATCGAGCACGAGGAATTTAACGTTATCAAGTTGCGCATGACGTTCGCGCATGTGATCAACCAAGCGACCCGGAGTCGCCACGATGAAACGCGGATGTTTTTTTAGGCCATCAATTTGTGGCTGCATGCCCACGCCGCCGATGACGAGTACGGGATGCCAGCGGCCGGTCATTTTTGAAGTGAGATGTTTAAGCACTTCTGTGACTTGAATGGCGATTTCGCGAGTCGGAGCGAGGATCAGTGCGCAGTCGTTGTTGTCGCCATCGCGATCCATAAGAGTGACGAGCGGAAGGCAGAAGGCGAGGGTTTTACCAGTGCCGGTTTGCGCGAGGCCGATAATATCTTTGCCAAGCATTGCGTGAGGGATCGCCTGGGCCTGAATTTCAGTGGGGACAGAAATGTTGGAGTGAGCGAGGGCCTTCTTGATGGGAATAGGCAATTCAAGAGAATCAAACGAGGTCAGAGCGTCCATGGGACTCCTTCGAGGGAAACAATATGTGGCAAGAAAGTTGAAACGATGGACATTGTGTCCGTAGCGTCTCAGGTATAGTCGCCAAAATTGAATTGACGCTATCTCGCCTTACCTGAGGGGCTTTTAAGTACTCTACCCGTCTTAGGGGCAGAGCACAAGAAAATTAACCTTTAAACCAGCCCAACACTTTTGCGATGAGGCCTTTTTTCGGAGCGCTCTCAACTGATTTCAAAGGTGTACTGGCCGCTTGGGCTTCACGAGGAGCACCGTCTTCACGAGGACGACGATTGCGATTGTTGCGATTACGACTGCGTTTGATCATCGGGTTTCCATCAGGTCCCAAGATCTTATTGCCGTGTTGATCCAACATAAAACGTGGCTCGCGAGGAGCTTCCGCATTTTGGTGAGGAGCATTGGGAGTTTGCGGACGGGGTCCACGATTATCAGGACGCGGGCCTCTGTTGTCCTGACGTGGGCCTCGGCCATCATCACGACGAGGACCACGGCTGCTTTCAAGACGGGCGCCTTCTGGGCGATCGTTTCTTGGACCGCGATTGTCATCTCGACGAGGGCCTCTGCCATCATCGCGACGTGGGCGATCATCACGAGGACGGTCGTCGCGCGGACGATCATCTCTTCTTGGTTCATCAACAATAATCGGACCGACAAGTTTTTCAATGGCAGCGAGCAAGCGCTCATCGCGTTCAGCAGCGAAGCTGGTTGATTTACCTGTTTTACCTTTGCGACCGGTACGACCGATGCGGTGAACGTAGTCTTCCGCTTCTTTTGGAAGATCAAAATTCACCACGTGTGCAACATCTTCCACGTCAATGCCGCGACCGGCGACGTCTGTGGCAATGAGCACGCGGTACTTGCCCGACTTGAAATCGGCGATGGCCTGCTCACGGTGGTCTTGGGTGCAGTCAGAGTGGATGTAAGTCACGTCGTAGATGCGTTTGGCATGTAGGGCACGCCAGATGTTCGACACTTTGTCTTTCGAGTTAGCGAAAACAAAGATTGTGCCCGGCTCTTGGCGCATGATGCGCATGAGAGCGCCGATCTTAGCGTACTCAGGCACGTTCAAAAGGCGTTGTTCAATCTTAGGAGTTGATGATGAAACTTTGTCGATGGTGATTTCGACGGGGTCTTTCATGATTTTGCGCGCGAGTCTTTCAACTTCTGGGGCGAATGTCGCCGAGAACATCATCGCCTGGCGTTCTTTCGGAAGTTGGTCCGTGATCTTGTTCAATTGATCTGAGAAACCCATGTCGAGCATGCGGTCAGCTTCATCAAGAATGAGGCACTGGATAAATTAGAGCCAGACGTTGCCGCGTTCAAGGTGATCGCACAAGCGACCAGGTGTGGCGACGATGACGTGAGGTGATTTCTGGAGAGCTTCTTTTTCGAGGGGAATGCTAGCGCCACCGATACAAACTGCGACACGGAAGCCCAAGGGGGCACCGAATTGTTCAAATACAGCACCAGTTTGTTGAGCAATTTCGCGCGTTGGAGCAAGGGCGAGGATAAAAGTTCCGTCGCGTCCGATAAAACGTTGCAGTGCTGGCAGAACAAACCCGGCAGTTTTGCCAGAGCCAGTGGCCGAAGATACGAGAACATCTTTGCCTTGGAGAGCGGCCGGGATGGCACGACTTTGTACCAACGTGGGCGAGCGGTAACCCGCTTTTTCAATCAAATCGAGAAGTCGAGGGTCAAGACCCGTGTCGGCCCAAGTGGCGTCGGGGGCAGGAGCAGGAGTAGGGATAGGTTCTGGGGTTTCGGTCGGTTCAGTGGTTGTCATATTCATGTGGGAAGGATTTAACACGGCCCGTTTAAGATGTCGAAGAATGTGTCTTAGTTGTTCACATGCGTTATTTGCGCTGCTAAACTCCCGCCCATATGACGACACTTCTCACCCTGCAAAATCTTTCTCTTTCGCATCCGCACAAACAGATTTTTAAAGAGATCACCTTCACTTTAAACGAGGGCGATCGCATCGGTGTGCTCGGTTTGAATGGCCACGGGAAGTCCTCGCTCTTCAAAGTCATGATGGGATTACAAGCACCGGATACCACCGTGCCTGCGTTTATCTACGATCGCAACCGTGACCTCACTATCTTTCACGTGCCCCAAGAAATTTTGCCACCAGGCGATCTGAGCCTGGAAGACTATTTCTACGAGTACTACCCGCAGTGGAAAACAGTGAAGACTCGTCTGCATGATATCGGTGAGAAGCTCTCACTGGGCGAAGGCGATTTTGAGAAATTGTTAGCCGAGCAAGAAAAACTCTACGCCATCCTGAATGAAGGCGGCGAAGACCGTTTGCATACGTCCTACATGAGCTATCTGAAAGGCTTCGGCCTGGAAGACCTGACTCAGCCAGTGATCGCACTGTCCGGTGGTGAGCAACGCAAAATCGCTCTCGCTTTGGGACTCTCGTGTCCGCACCAAGTGGTGCTGTGGGATGAGCCGACCAACCATCTTGATCTTGAAACCATCAAGCGTTTTGAAGAAGAGCTGCAGTCGTCACGCAAAACCTTCATGGTCATCTCGCACGATCGCAGCTTGCTCAACAACGTGGTTGATCGCATCGTGCATATCCAAAACGGAAAACTTAAAAGTTTTCAAGGTACCTATTCGGAATACCTCGAGCATTTGCAGCAAGAAGAAGCGCGCCGGAACAAAGAACTCGATCGCCTGGAAAACCACAATCGCCGCGAGAGCGCGTGGATTCATCGTGGGGCCAAGGCCCGTCGTACCAAAAGTAAAAAGCGTATTGAAGACTACGATACCCTGCAAAGTAACATCCGCGAGCTGAAGGCCCAGGCGCACAAATCGGTGGACCTCAACTTACAGGCCTCAGGCCGCAAGACAAAAATCTTGGTGCAGGCCGAGGACATGGGTCTCTCATTCGGACCTCGAAATCTCTATCGCGGCGTGAACTTCGCTCTCGCGAAGGGCGACAAGATCGCACTCATGGGCGGCAACGGTGTGGGTAAATCAACTCTCATTCAGCTCATCCTTGATCAACTCAAGCCCACCGAAGGCACGATCCGCAAAGTGGATGGCCTGGATGTGGGTCACTTCTCGCAGAAACGAGAAACTTTGCCCAATGACATCACTCCATGGCAGCTGGTGGGCGAGGGTATCGACTTCGTGATTTCTAACATGGGTGAGAAGCGCCACGTGGCGAGCTACCTGGAGAGTTTCCTCTTCCGTTCAGAAGAGTTGAAGCGTCCGATCCATACGTTCTCCGGTGGGGAGAAGAACCGCTTGCAGCTCGCTCAGTTCATGAAGCACGCCCGCGACTTGTGGATCTTCGATGAACCGACCAACGACTTGGACCTTGAGACCATTGGTATCTTGGAAGAAGAGTTGCGCGCTTACCAAGGCGCTTTGATCATCGTCGCCCACGATAGAACCTTTATTGAAAACGTCACGGATAAGTGCTGGTTGATTCATGATCAAGGCATGGAAATTTTTGAGGGCGGTTGGGGCCAAGCGGAAATGTTCCTGGAAGCGATGGAACTCGAAGCTGAACTCAAAAAGCGCACGCCTCCGGCGAAGTCGGATAATAAGGCGGGTGGAAAACTATCTAACAAAGATCGTGATCGCTTAGGCAAGATCGCGGGAGAGTTGGAGGCGCAGGAAAAACTCGTGGCCTCCATCGAGGCGAAACTTGCAGCACTCGATTACAGCAATCCGCAATCGAAGAAAAAGTCCGAAGGCTTCAACAGCGATTTGGCTGCAGCTCAAAAGAAGCTCGATGATCTGATTGAAGAGTGGGCGGAGCTAGAGAAGAAGTCTTAAAAAACAGGACAGCTCACAGAAAAGCCTGTGAGCTGTCGCTGAGATGTTATCTAATGGTAATCCAGCTCTGAGAAATACCGTACTTACGTACCGCTTTGTTGAAGATCTTTGCATTGTCCGGATGAATGCGTACGCAACCGTGTGAGGCGCGAGTTCCTAAGCGACCCCAATTTCCTTTTGGTGTACCGTGAATGGCGAATCCACCAGAGATGAAGACCGCGTACGGCATGTTTCCAAGTCCGGCGTAGTCGCCACCAGGGAATTTGCTTGAAGAATACTTATCGTAGATGCGGCCGTTCGGACGGCGATCAAAATTTGGGGTTGGTGTGCCTGCGGCCCCAGTAGAAACTTTGTAAGTTCCTACTAACGAACCTTGAATAAACAGTTCCGCTCTTTGGGTTGCTTTGTTCACCGACAAAAAGACGTCGCACCTGCCGCCGCCAATACTGTGACCTGCTTGGGTGAGAAGTAGGCCATCAGGCTTCCATATCGACGGCAGATCGAGCAATTGCATGAGGTCAGTGTCGAGGGAGCTTCCGCTTCAATCTTGAGTTGGACCGCACCACAATGGCATGAGGATTCAATCATCATTTGGCCCTCTTCATTAGTTCGCAGGCTCTTTGCCACCGAGACTAAACGACACATTGTTATTCGACATTTGTACGTCGAAGTTAAGAAACATCTTTGGATCAAACTTGAGATCGGCGGGTGTCAGGCCCGCATCTTGAATAAGCGCTAAGATCTTTTTGCGCTCTTGCTTCACACTGGTTTTTTCACCGCTCACGATTGAACGCTCCATATCTTCACAAATCCCACGCAGATTGAGCGCCTCGTATTTTTCTGGTTTGAGGATCGCGATGCGAGCGAGCAGGCTCATATGAATCGCGCGATCTCCAAGGGCTTCGAAGTGCTTCTTACGACTTAACAGGCTCGCTGCCGTGCTGGCGGCCCGTGTGTAAAAACCGAGCTTGTCGAGCAAAGAGTCTTTCTCCGCTTTATTCAACTTACTGGTATCCACTTTCATTACATCACTTAAAAGTGCAGTGACTTCTTCGTCTTGAAAGATGGCCTTGATGGGAATACGCAAGGATTCTGCAATAGGGTCCGTGCGAGAAGTGTCTTTGAAGAGGTCATCAAAGGACATCTCTTTGTTGTTCTTTTGTTGCTCAAACATTTTACTCTGTGTGAGATTGTCGCAGACACGAATGTCTGCTGGGTCTTCTTCCATGAACGCCAAAACCACATCTTTGTTGTTTTCTTGCGACTTACTGTCTGTCGGTTGAGTCTTGTCTTCCGGCTTTGGAGCACTCTTGCCCGCTACGCCGATATCATGGGTTTCATGGGGCTTAGGAGTCGGTGGGGCATCGACGACTTGAGCGATTTCTTTGGGGCCTGGAAGTGAGTCCACCAGAACGAGTAAAACAACGAGGGTGCCAACGGCACCCACGAGGAAGAGAGCGATCAGCCATTTCTTCCATTTCGCCATAGCAACTACGGTGTGGCGATTTTGATATCATCAAGAGAGGTGATGACCAATTGTGGGTTCGCCTGCAACGGATCGATCATGTTGTAGGTGCCACTCACGGTCACCGTGAGGGCATCGTTGATGAATTTGTTGCGATAGTTACGAACGGTTTCAGGATGACGATCCCATGCCTCTTGGAATTTCGCGCGGACCTTCTTGAAGAGTTCAACATCCGTGAAGCTCAAAACGGTATGAGGTAAAAGCACGCCATCACCCATATCAACGTCGATGGCGAAGACCGGGAACATCACTATCGGGCTTTTCGGGAACATGATCATTTTGCCAGTCATGGTTTTTGGCTTGCCATGGTCCGCTGTCACAGCGTGCAGCACTTTGAGCGCATCCGGGTGGGCCGGATCAAAATTCACGTGCACCGGACGAGAAGGGCCTTCTTGAATGACATAGTTGATTTCGATTTTATCACCGCGTGAAAGCAGGTTGGCCTCAGCGCTCCATTGAGCTTCCACATAAACAGGGACTACGAGGTCTTTGTGCTCAACAACCAGGATACGGCCATCGCCGTAAACGGCGTGAACTTTGCCAATAAAACTTTTCATCCCGAGGATTTCGGCTGGAAGGGCTTCGTAGGTGTACTCATCGCTATGAGGAGCTCCGCTGCTGCGGCTTACGAGTGAGATATCAGAGGCGCGGATATGTTTTTGTGGTGCTGGAATATTCTGGTAGCCGCCCTTTACTAAAATGACATCATGTCGCTTAAGAGTTTTGATGAACGTGCGCATCTCAGGAGAGCTGCCGAGCAAAGAGAGATGCACGGATTGGAAAAAGTTATTCGGGTTGCGGTAGGTCACCACAAACATCGAGCTCATGGGAACGACACCGTGAACTTCGAGTTGAACGCCATTATTGAGCAGGCAGGTTTCCAGCACTTCGTAGCTGATGGTGTTGTCGCGAGAGGCCTCTGGGCAGCGAGTGGAATCCGCCTGAGCGTAAAAAGTAGGAATAAGAACAGCGATCAAGATGCCAAGGGCTTGAATTGACATAGGTGTCTCCTGGACAATTTATTGGCGCAGTTTAGTAGCAAATAGACCCAAAAGACAACCCGTGGTAGGTAAGCATTTCAAATTCCGGAGAAAATTCTATGCTCGCTACCCATAACATTCGCCTACAGTTTGGCGGTCGTACATTATTTGATGATGTGAACCTTAAGTTCACTAAAGGTAACTGCTACGGCGTGATCGGTGCCAACGGTGCGGGCAAGTCAACATTCCTAAAAATTTTGAGCGGTGAAATTCAATCCACCAACGGCTCAGTAGAAATCACTCCAGGTGAGCGTCTGGCCGTTCTTCGCCAAAACCACTTTGCCTATGAAGAAGAAGAAGTTCTCACAACTGTTTTGCTGGGTCACGCTGAATTGATGTCGATCATGCAAGAGAAAGAAATTCTCTACGCCAAAGAGAATTTCTCTGATGAAGATGGGGAGCGCGCCGCCAATCTGGAAGCTCGTTTCGCTGAACTCAATGGCTGGGAAGCAGAGTCACAAGCGGGTGCTTTGCTCGCAGGTCTTGGCATTGGCACAGATATGCTCACTAAGAAAATGAAAGATCTCGCCGGTGGCGAAAAAGTGAAAGTTCTCCTCGCACAAGCGCTCTTCGGTAAACCGGAAATTTTGCTTTTGGATGAACCGACCAACGACCTGGACTTAAAATCAGTTCAGTGGCTTGAGAAGTTCTTAGGCGAGCAAGAAGACTCGACGGTTTTGGTTGTGTCCCACGACCGTCACTTCTTGAATAAAGTTTGTACCCATATCTGCGATATCGATTTTAATAAGATTAAACTTTTCGTGGGTAACTACGACTTCTGGTACAAATCAAGCCAGCTCGCTCAGCGAATGCTTGGCGATGCCAATAAGAAGACCGAAGACAAGATGAAAGAACTTAAAGAGTTCATTCAGCGCTTCTCGGCCAACGCCTCGAAGTCTTCGCAAGCCACGTCTCGTAAGAAACTTTTGGATAAACTCACCCTGGAAGACATTCAGCCTTCGACTCGTAAATATCCCTTCGTGGGATTCCGCCAAGAGCGTGAAGCGGGCGATCAGCTTTTGCGTGTGGAAAAACTTTCTCTCACGATTGATGGCGAGCGTATGTTCCACGATTTGAGTTTCACTGTGAAAAAAGGGCAGAAGATTGTCTTCTTAGGCCCGTCTGAGATGTCGACGAAGACATTATTTCAGGTTCTTGCAGGAGAGCGTAAGCCTGATGCCGGTGATATTCAATGGGGGATTACGACGTCTCGTGGTTATATGCCGTCAGATAACGGAGCTTTCTTCCAAGACGCCTCTTTGGATTTAGTTAACTGGCTTCGTCAGTACTCAGCTGATCAAACGGAAACATTCTTGCGTGGATTCTTGGGACGCATGTTGTTCTCAGGGGAAGAAGCGAAAAAGAAATCGACTGTGCTTTCAGGGGGCGAAAAAGTTCGCTGCATGCTCTCGAAGCTTATGCTCGCGGGCCACAACGTTTTGATCTTTGAAAACCCGACCAACCACTTGGATCTTGAAACCATCACGGCCTTGAACGATGGCATGGTGGATTTCAAAGGCACCTTGCTGTTCACATCTCATGACCATGAGTTCGTGCAAACCATTGCTAGCCGAGTGATTGAGATTCAAGCAAAAGGCTGTCGCGACGAAGAGTGCACCTACGATCAGTTCCTCGGTCTCGAATAGATCATGGGCCGCTTTGCCGTTGTGGACATTGAAACCACAGGCATGAACCGTGAAGGAAATAAGATCACGGAAGTGGCGATCGTTTGTGTGGATGACGGCGTAGTGACCGAAGAGTGGTCGAGCCTGATCAATCCCGAATGCCCGATCCCATGGGGCATCACCAAACTCACTGGTATTAGCGATGACATGGTCGCCGAAGCTCCGAAGTTCTACGGTGTCGCCAAGAAGATCGTTGAACTGACCGATGGGCGTACGTTTGTCGCTCATAATGCGTTTTTTGATTATCGTTTTCTGCAACGTGAGTTTTCAGAATTAGGTTACACCTTTCAGCGGGAAGTACTTTGTACGGTCAGGCTTGGACGCAAAGTTTTTCCAGGTTTGCCTTCTTACTCACTTCATAATCTCTCCCGACATTTTCAACTGAATCGTTTGGCCGAGCATAGGGCGCTGGATGATGCCAAGGCGTGTTGGGAAATTTTTCGGCGAGTACAAGAGAGTGCTCCGTTGGCCGTAAGTGAAGCGGCTCCAAAGCCACTGCCACCTGAGCTTGACGATGGAACTCTTGAGCGACTTCCGAATACTCCAGGAACTTACTTTTTTTATACTCGTCAGGGGCTTTTGCTTTATGTCGGCAAGGCTAAAAATATTCGTGATAGGGTGAAAAGCCACTTTCAGACAGCGGGGAACTCCAAGCGTGATCTTGAGATTCGTCAGCATGTCGCGCGTGTCGAAGCGCGTGAATGGGGCAGTGATCTGGTGGCTTGTTTGATGGAGCTTCATTTCATTAAAACTCTTCGGCCTGTCATGAACAGGGCCTCACGAAAAATCAATTTCCGCTACACTCTCACACTACATCCCACGGCTCCGCCAGGTGAAGAAGTGCGTGTGAGTACCAGCACTGATGAAGAAGCTTCACGTTGGGGTTCACGAACAACCGCACAAGCCGCTCGAGCGAGGGTCTATCAAGAAGCTTTTGCTGTGGATGTCGATACGCTCTTTTTTGCGGATAAGATGCGCCAGTTTCACCAAATCCTGGGTCATGAGAAAGTTGTTGAACGGCTGGCAGAAAAGATGTCACCTGAAGATGTCTTAAGTGGCGATCATGAAATTGAGCAAGCCGGCCGCAGGCCAGATGAGAAAGCTTTTGTGGTGGTGCGACAGGGGCAACTACAAGAAGTGCGATTTGTAGATGCCCATGGAGAAGTGGAGATTCATCAGCTAGAAAACTATCCCGATATGAAACGCTTGGTGGTACGCTTTTTGGCATGAATACACTTCTTGGCCAGGCCCTCGGGGCAATGAAACGTTTCCCTTATACTTTTGTATGTGGACTCGCGGCGGCGGTCTACTTTGCCTTGAATCAGCAGCTCAATTCCAGCGATGAGATCACGCAAATTGAGGCTATTCTTCTCACAGCCATTATGGGCATTCCACTTTCTCTAGGTGTGATTATTGCCACGGAGAATCGTGACTGGAAGCCGATTAAGAAAAGTCTTTTGCAAACGGCCTTGGTGCTGTTTCCATGTCTCGCTCTCTACGCCTATCTTTCTTCGGGGGATAGCTGGAGCATTATCTGGCGCTATAACTCAGCTCTTATTCTGGCCCATTTGATCATTACCTACGCCGTAAACCTGAAAGGTGATTGGAGCGGGGACAGCTATTGGAATTTTAATTTTCTTTTGCTGAAGAAATTTATTTTTGCAACTCTGGTGGCGGGCGGCTGGTTCTTAGGATCTATGGCC
>JAKFUR010000043.1 GCA_021732585.1 Bacteriovoracaceae bacterium | reverse complement strand
GGACCCATTTTCTCAATAGAATCTAGTTGTTGAGACTAAGCTTGGCGGTAGATTTGAGCGTCTTCACGCTCTTTTTCTTCCGCGTGAACAATACACAGCTCAGACCAAGGTTGGTTCTCCAAGCGCTTCATGCCGATCTCGTCATCGCACTCTTCGCAGTGGCCAAAGGTCCCGTCTTGCACGCGCTCCAAGGCCTGGTCGATACGGCGGAGCTTGAAGATTTCACGGTCGCGGATGGAGCAAGAGATTTGCTGGTTGATCATGGAAGTAGCGAGATCCGTCTCATCAGAGAGGTCTTCTTCAGAGATATGTAAGTCCTCTGAATTGTTAAGCAATCCACCATTGAGGATTTGCTGGCGATGCTTCAAAAGCAAGGCTTTGAACTGTTCGAGTTTCTTCTTATCCATGGCAGACTCCTTCTTACGGTCACTTAAATCTTATCGGGTGACCCCATTATTCTAAGGCCGGGCGGCATCCCGCTCAAGTGATCCGACTTATCGGCAAGAAGGGCCCTTTTCTCTAGTTTTGTGGGTAAAAATTTACTCGGTCTTAGGCCAGTGATGGACAGGAGTGGTGTTGGCCCGTTAACCTGCTTATAGACACTTTATTTTATTGAGGTTCCCTTTGAATCCCCTGGCGCAAAGACTTTCTTTGACCTGCGTGCTGCTGGCTTTGGCCGCTGCCACTGTGGGCTGTGGCAAAGAAGCCAAGGTCAACGAGAGAAAGCCTGTCCGTGAAATTGAAGCTGTCGAAAGCGAGATGGAAGCTGAGCTGCAAAAGCAAAGCGTCGTGTGTGATAACGGACTGTCTTGCCCAGGTAGCATCGCCAAAGTCGTTATCGTTGATAAAAACAAACTGAAATTCTGTACTGGTGTTCTTGTGAACGGCGTGACGTTGGCGACATCGTCATCGTGCCTCACTGAAGGTATTCGTATTTCCGGAGATGCTGCTCGCTGTGCAAAAGATGTGCACGTGTTTTTACCGCGCTTCGGTTTGAGTGCACCTCAACGCGTGAAGTGCCGTGGCATTGTCTTTTCAAGTCCGCTCGTTGGCAAAGAGCCGAGCCTTTGGCGCCATGACATTGCTTATATTGATCTCGACGTGAAAGCAGAAGATATGCGCGGTCGTCGTTATGCGCGCTTGAGCCGCGAAGGAATTGAAGATCGTAAGTTTCTTACTCTCTGGAAAGTCGACGCAGATAATAGTGACGTCGGTGTGATCCGTCGTGATGAATGCCAGGCAGTCTCTAAGAGTTACGTAAACCCATTGTCAGACACTTCTTTCTCACCGGTGGTGAGCATGGTGGGCTGTGAATACAAGAACGGCAACACCGGCGGCATGTTGTTGGGGACTGGCCAGAAATGGCGCGGCCTCTTGTCGCAACCCCTGCCTAGTGAAATGGTAAAATTTCTAAATGAGTCAGGTCGACTGGTTGAACCTCTTGCGCCGATTGTACATTTCTCTAATGGCGCTTGCCTTCCGTCAGTTGTTGAGAGTGATAGCCCAAGCGAGCGTGATTGCTCTAAGGAACTGACTGAGACACAGTTGAACCGTCGTCGTGCGGACATCCTCAACACGAAGGCTCCGTTTGAGGCGGCTCGCCAGCAGATCATTGAAGAGTTTAATAAAACGCGCACCTACTTCAAGTGGGACGTGGAGTTGATCAAGGATGAAGCACAGAACGTCTACAATGCGGTCCCGTCGCCGGTTTGCATGAATCCGATTGAAGACTGGATCGGTCGCGTGGGACGCCGTGAAACGAAGTACGTCTACTCAATGAACGTACCGAACTGGAGTCTCTCTCTTGGGTTTGATCGTGGAAGTCGACTCGTGAGCCGCATCGATGATTCAGAAAGACAAAAAATCTTTGTGCAGTTTTCGCCGAAACAAGCGGCTTCAACTGAGCGCACCTACATTTACGTTTGGAACCAAAACGAGAATGCGCGCATCTTCAACGACATCGGCGTTTGCCCGTAACCCTCACTGCTTCAGCTGTCGCCACGACTTGCCCGCTCGGTTCGAGCGGTTACGCTGCCATTCATCCACGGCGCGCTGATGGTCAGCGTAGTTAGTGGTGAATTGATGGGTGCCATCATTCTTTGAAACAAAAAATAAAAACTCCGTCGTCGCAGGTGCCATGACCGCTTGAATGGCTTCGAAGCTCGGATTGGCAATCGGGCCCATGGGCAGAGCGGGAATCTTGTAGGTGTTGTAAGGCGTGAGTTGTAGCAGATCGTCCTTACGAATGTTTCCCGTGTAGCGCTCCCACATTCCGTAAATAGTCGTCGGGTCACTCTCGAGGCGCATGCGTTTGCGCAAACGATTAGTGAAAACCGATGCGATCTGCGGGCGCTCTTCTTTGGCGCCGGTTTCTTTTTCCACCACTGAGGCGAGCACGATCACTTCATGGGGACTCAAGAATGGATGGCCCTTATTAGTGTCACCCACTCGTTTTCTAAATTGCTGAACCATCGCCGTGAGAATATCGCGTGCGGTTGTTCCAGGCACAAACTTATAGGTTTCGGGGAAGAGGTAGCCTTCCAGTGTGGGGCCTTCAACTCCAAGACTTTGAATGAAGCTCGGATCTTTGCACAGCTCAACGAAAGTTTCCTTCGGACCGAAGCCGGCGGTCTCGAAGAGTTGCGCCACCTGGTACATGTTACGCCCTTCAGGTACGGTGACGGAGTTGAGGTTTGGCTGGCCGTAGATCAGCACATTCAACACGTCTTCCATCTTCGACTGACTAGGAATCGTGAATGGGCCCGCACGAAGTTTTCCCATCACGCCTTTGTAGCGCGCCATCCAGTGGAACAAGCGCGGATTGCTAATGATGTCTTCGCGAGACAAGCGTGCGTTCACAACGCCGAAGGTGTCACCTTGTTGAACTGTGAAGACCACATCTGGTCCGGTGTATTTTTGTTGGTAGAGAAACCACACCGTGCCTCCAATAAGAGTAGCGGCGATGAGTGGAGCGACCACAAACATGAAGAGCAGAGTTTTTTTAACCATGGAGAAGATTATATCTGGGTGTGGCCGTGAGAACGTACAAAATCTTCGAGAATTACAGTCGCTGATACGGCATCAATCTCGGACAGGTTCACTTGGAAATTATAGCGAGGAGAGCGTTTCATGCGCTCTTCAGCTTCAAAAGTAGAGAGTGTCTCGTCTTGCTCAAACACGCGCAGTGGGCAAACCTTGATCAGCTCGTTCAAGAACTGACGGGCCTTGTGCGTCATGGAGCCGGCCTTGCCATCGGTGAGAAAGGGCACGCCTACAATCACATCGTCGATGGATTCATCTTCGAGAACTTTTTTGAGTTGCATCCAAACGTCTTCAAAGCTTCCACCTTTGAGTCGTCCCCATGCGAGGATCATGGGATCGCTGCCGACATGATAGGTGGCGACACCGATGAATTTTTCACCCCAATCAAGTGCCAGAAGACGTTTACCGTTGAGATCCATGGAGGGGTTTTACCCTGTCATGGTAAGAGCGTCAAAGGAGAGCTGCGGAGTTTCTTCTTCAGACACAAACCGTACTCCCACTCCTAATAAGCGCACCGGTCGTGGATCATTCGCCCAGCGTTCGAGGTGAAGTAACCACGCGTTGTCTGCATCCACCGCCATGCCAGCACGTTCGATCGTGGTCTGCTTAAAGTCGTGGTACTTAATCTTAACCTGCAGTCCGTGAATCTTTTTTTCGGGATACTCCGTGAGTCCTTCTTGTAATTCTGCAATAAGATCCGTGAGGGCCACACGCATTTCTTCGGGATCGCTCAAGTCTTGATTGAAGGTGGTTTCCACGCTCAGGCTTTTACGCTCCCATTCGGTGATGACTTCGCGGTCATCTAATCCGCGGCAAGCATCGTACAGCCAATCACCCATGTTGCCGATGCGAGTGACGAGTTCAAAACGGGTGAGGGGAAGAATGTCGGCACAGGTGTTGAAGCCTTGCTGACGCAAATACTCGGCGCTGACTTTGCCAATGCCATGAATTTTTCCCAGTGGCAGGGGCGTCATAAACTCCCTGACTTTGTCAGGGGAGACAGTGAATTGTCCGTTGGGTTTATTTTTCTCGCAGGCGAGTTTTGCGAGGAGTTTATTAGTGGCGATGCCTGCTGAGGCCGTGAGTTTGGTGGCGTCAAAAATTTCTTGACGAATTTTTTGCGCCAGGAGAGTCGCGCTGCCTTTAGGAAGATCGCTCTCGGTGACGTCCAAGTAAGCTTCATCCATGGAGAGACTCTGCACTAGATTTGTGTAGCGATGACAAATATCCATCACGATGTCGGAAGCTTCTCGGTAGAGATGGCCACTGTGTTTTCGCAGGATGAGTTTGGGGCAAAGTTTCATGGCGAGTCCGGTGGCCATTGCCGAGCGCACGCCAAATTTGCGTGCTTCATAGTTGCAGGTTGAGATCACTCCTCGGCGCGCAGCCGAACCACCCACCGCCACAGGCTTCCCAACGAGACTCGGGTCTTCGCGCATTTCCACGGCGGCAAAGAAGCAGTCCATATCAAGGTGAATGATCTTACGCATGAATGGATTATACGGAAAACGTACGGACGATGCAATGGGCATAACTTACCGTAATAAGAGGGCCTATCTCAATTTCGCCTGAGGGAGTGATTGACAAAAGTCCGGGGCGGGGTGAAAATCCTATTAATCCGGTCATTCATCCGAACGCCGCTGTGTCTGAAAGACAAAAGCGACACTTACCCCCATTTTAAATTCCCCATGAAACATAGTCCCCATATTTTGTTAGTTACGCTTAAGCAGGAGTCTCCATGAATTTGAGTGATATGCGCGAAAAAGATATCGAAGAACTCACCAAGCTGGCCGAAGAAGCCCAGATCGAAAACCCCGCCAACCTCAAAAAACACGAATTGATCTTTGCGCTTCTTACGAAGACAGCGAAAGACAATATCGAAATTTTCGGTGACGGTGCTCTCGAGATTCTTCCCGACGGCTTCGGCTTCCTGCGCTCTCCTACCTATAACTACCTTCCCGGCGCCGATGACATTTATGTGTCTCCGTCGCAGATCCGCCGCTTCGGCCTTCGTACCGGTGATACGGTTGTAGGTCAGATTCGTCCGCCGAAAGAAGGCGAGCGCTACTTCGCTCTGTTGAAAGTTGATACCATCAACTACCAGCCACCAGAAAACCGCCGCTCAACTGTCTTGTTCGAAAACTTAACTCCGCACTACCCAAACAAAAAAATCAATCTTGAGAATAAGCCGACTGCTTACTCAACTCGTGTTATTGATCTTTTCGTTCCGCAAGGTTTCGGTCAGCGCTGCTTGATCGTTGCTCCGCCGAAAGCGGGTAAGACGATCCTCATGCAGGATATCGCCAACGCCATCGCCGACAATCATCCCGAAGTGAAGCTCATCGTTCTGTTGATCGACGAGCGCCCGGAAGAAGTAACAGATATGAAGCGCACCGTGCGCGCCGAAGTGGTTTCATCGACGTTCGATGAACCGGCCACTCGCCACGTTCAAGTTGCTGAAATGGTCATCGAGAAAGCCAAGCGTCTCGTGGAAGCGAAACAGCACGTGGTGATCCTCTTGGATTCGATCACACGTCTTGCTCGTGCTTACAACACCGTGGTTCCACCATCAGGTAAGATCCTTTCCGGTGGTGTGGATTCAAACGCCCTTCACAAGCCAAAGCGCTTCTTCGGTGCGGCTCGTAACATCGAAAACGGCGGCTCACTCACCATCATCGCCACATCGTTGATCGATACCGGCTCACGGATGGACGAAGTGATCTTCGAAGAATTCAAAGGTACGGGTAACTCGGAAATTCAACTCGATCGTAAGCTCATGGAGAAGCGTATCTTCCCATGTCTCGACATCAACAAATCAAGCACACGTAAAGAAGACTTGCTCATGGATCAGAAAGATCTTCAGCGCGTCTTCGTTCTCCGCCGTGTCCTTCAGCCGATGAACACCATGGATTCGATGGAATTTATTCTTGAGCGTATCAAGGATACTAAATCGAACATTGCGTTCCTCGACAAAATGAATGGGTAATAGATGAACTTTTTGCGCCGACTTACACTTCTCGTCTCTAAACAGTACGCCGCCATTGGCGGTCAGGCCGTTATTGAAGGTGTGATGATGCGCTCGCCGAATGCATTTGTCGTGGCCGTGCGTACACCAGACGGAGCGATTCGTTTGCGCCGTGATCAGTGGTACGGCATGTCCAAGCGCTATCCGTTTTTTAAGAAACCGATTTTGCGTGGCGTGCTCATGCTGGTTGAGACCATGGCCAATGGGATCGTCTCGTTGAATTATTCAGCGAACGTGTCCATGGACGGAGAGTTGAAGGCCAAAGCCCTCGCCAAAGGTCAAACGGAAGCCGAGTACGAAGCTGCCAAAAAAAAATCAGAGAAAGTTGATTGGGCCACGTTCCTTACCATGGCCGTGTCCATGGGTTTTGGTATTGCTCTATTTGTTTTCTTGCCTCACGCTCTTACTGCGTTCTTGGGAGATTTCCTCGGACGTGACTGGGGCCTGGATAGCTTCGCATTCCACGCTGTTGATGGCGTGATCAAAGCTGGCATCTTCATTCTTTATATTTGGTTGATTGGTTTCATGCCGGATGTTCGTCGTGTGTTCCAGTATCACGGTGCCGAACACAAATCGATTTCCACTTTTGAGGCGGAACTGCCTTTGACTGTAGAGAACGCTCGTAAGTTCACTACTCAGCATCCGCGCTGTGGTACTTCGTTCTTGTTCTTCTTGATCTTAGTTTCCATCGTTTTGTTCTCGGCAGTGTTCACGGTGGTTCCAATTGGCGTGGGTCTACATCCGATTCTTCGTCACGCCATGGCCGCTGCTTTTAAAGTGGTGCTCATGTTGCCGGTGGCCGGTGTGAGCTACGAGATCATTAAGCTGGCGGGCAAGTGCTCAACAGCTTGGTGGGCGAAGGCCATGAGCGCGCCAGGCATGCTGCTGCAGAAGCTCACGACTCGTGAGCCGGAAGACGCGCAACTTGAAGTCGCTCTTGCGAGCATCAAGGCCGTGCTGTTCCTGGAAGATAAATACAATCTCAAAGACGCGGAAAGCCGCGTGTTAACGATGGAAGAAGTGGATCTGCAAGGTCTCGGCGACATCGCCGATACCAATTCACGCCTTAAAGACTTCCTCGAATAGCTATTCTCATTTGCAATAGGGGCCCCTCGTGTTCGATAAAATCGACGCTGTCGTAAGACGTTTTGAAACACTCACCGAACGGTTAGCCGATCCTACTTTGTATGATCGCACCGATGAAATGCGCGCGATCAATCAAGAGCGTAAGAGCATCGAACCCTTAGTCATCAAGTATCGTGACTACAAAAAACTCGTTGGAGACATCGCCGGTAATAAAGAAATTCTTCAGACAGAAAAAGACGAAGACATGCGCGAGATGGCGAAGGAAGAACTCGCTGAGCTCGAAGCCCTGCTCCCGCCCCTCGAACAAGAACTCAAACTACTCCTGCTTCCGAAAGATCCTGCTGACGAGAAAAACGTCGTCCTCGAAATTCGCGCCGGTGCGGGTGGCGATGAAGCCAGTATTTTCGTTGGCGAAATCTGGCGGATGTATCGTCAATACTGCGGAACCCGCGGCTGGCGTGCCGAGGTGCAGTCTCTTTCTGAAGGTGATCGCGGTATTAAAGAGATCATCGTGGTGGTGAGTGGCGAGCAAGTGTACTCGCGCATGAAATATGAATCAGGCGTGCATCGTGTTCAGCGCGTTCCGGAAACGGAAGCGCAAGGTCGCGTCCACACCTCAACCATCACTGTGGCCGTTATGCCGGAAGCTGATGAAGTCGGCGATGTAACCATTAACATGAACGATGTTCGTATCGATGTGTACCGTTCCGGTGGTTCAGGTGGTCAGTCGGTTAACACCACCGACTCTGCGGTGCGCTTGACCCACATGCCGTCTGGTATTGTGATTGCCATGCAAGATGAACGCTCACAGCTTAAAAACAAAGATAAGGCCTTCAAGATTCTTCGCGCCAAACTCTACGATATGGAAGTGCAGAAGCGCCACGATGCCATCGCTTCGACTCGTAAGGGACTCGTGGGTACCGGTGATCGCTCTGAACGCATTCGTACTTACAACTTTCCGCAGGGGCGCATTTCCGATCACCGCATCAACCTCACGATCTTTAACATCGCCGCTGTCATGAACGGCGACGTGGATGAGTTAATCGAGCCGTTGATTGCGCACAACCAAGCGATCCTGTTGCAGGGTGAAGGCGACATGTAATGGATTGGCGGGCGTTTTTTACTCAACACCGCTCAACCCTCGAATCCCACTATCCAGGACTCACTCCCCATCGTTTTTTGCGTGAAGCCGAGGAGATCGGCGGTGACGGCGCGGCTTTTCTAATGGGTGTGCCTTTTGCTTATCAACTGGGCTACGCCGAATTCGTTCATCATAAGTTCACCGTCACACCTGACGTGTTAATCCCACGCTCAGAAACTGAACAACTCTTTGAGCTGGTCGATCAGGCGATCAAAAATCATCCGGCCTGGCGTCGGCTGGTGGATGTCGGAACGGGGAGTGGGTGCTTAGGCCTTAGCCTCGCCCATGCGCATCCTATGTTGTCCGCGACTCTGGCGGATATTTCTCCTGCGGCCTTGGCGGTGGCCAAAGAGAACGCCCGAAAACTTGGTCTGCACTCCGTGCTCTTTTCCGAAGGTGATCTTCTCAAAGACATCGTAGGCCTGTTTGATATCATCGTGACCAATCCGCCGTACATTCCGCGCTCAGCCCAGGGTGTGCATGCCATGACCGACCGGCATGAGCCTCATCTGGCCTTGTACGTTGAAGATACGCAATACGAAGCGTTTTTCATGCGCCTCTTTGATCAAAGTGCACGCCGACTTACCAGTGATGGCATGTTCTTCATGGAGGGCCATGAAGACCGCCTCGTTGAGTGTGTACAGTGGGCGAAAGCGGCCAAACTCACTCAGGTTCAAATTCACAAAGACCTTACGGGTAGGCTCCGCTTTTTGACGGCGCAAGCACCACGTGCCCCTCTTGGTTAATCAGGAAACTTAGGGCTAGAATACCCTCACATCACCTGAGGAATATTTTATGGATAAGTTGCTGGTCACCGGCCCCCATCGCTTAGAAGGAACTGTTAAAGTTTCTAGCGCAAAAAATGCGACGCTGCCGATTCTCGCCGCCGCATTGTTATTTGAAACACCGGTGCGACTTGCGGATATTCCTAAGCTCAATGATGTGTCGACCATGTTGAAACTTCTCGAGAGCATGGGCCTCAAGATTGAGCGTTCGGGCAAAGACATCACTATCGACGCGTCTCACGTTTCAAATCTTGTGGCCGATTATGCTCTCGTCAAAACTATGCGTGCTTCCGTTTTAGTTCTCGGCCCAATGCTCGCGCGCTATGGGAAAGCGAAAGTGTCTTTGCCAGGTGGTTGTGCCATCGGTGCGCGGCCAGTTGATATTCATCTCAGTGGCCTTGAAAAGATGGGCGCTAAGATTCAAATCGAACAAGGTTACATTCTTGCGGAGTGTGAACGTCTGCAAGGTGCTAATCTCACGCTCTCATTCCCCTCTGTGGGAGCAACGGAAAACTTAATGATGGCCGCGGTTTATGCTGATGGTGAAACTATTATTGAAAACGCCGCTCGCGAACCAGAGATCGTCGATCTCGCCAACTTCTTGATCCACTTTGGTGTGTCGGTGGAAGGGGCGGGGACGTCTCGGATCCGCATCGTCGGTGTGAGCCCGCAGAAAAAATACTCCGCACCGAAGCCTTACCGCGTGATCGGCGACCGCATCGAAGCGGCGACGTTTATCATCGCGGGACTCATGAGCAACTCGCATATTAAAGTCACGGGCTTTGAGCCGTGGACGCTTGATTCAGTGTTAGAAACTCTTGAAAAAATGGGTGGCAAGATCAATCGTCTCGCTGACGGAGTGGAAGTCCTGCCGAGTGGGCGCTTGAAGGGTGCTGTGATTGAAACCGCTCCGTTCCCGGGGTTTCCGACTGACGTGCAGGCACAAATGATGGCGCTGATGTGTCTGTGCGACGGCAATTCGGTGATCACCGAACAGATTTTTGAAAACCGCTTCATGCACGTCCCTGAACTCGCTCGCATGGGTTGCAAGATCTCGCTCAAAGGCAACGCCGCTCTTATCGAAGGCGTGGAAGCGCTCTCGGGAGCTCCTGTGATGTGCACTGATCTGCGCGCTTCGGCGGCGCTGATCCTCGCTGCCCTTCAAGCGAAAGGGCAGTCGGAGATTCAGCGCGTGTACCATTTAGATCGCGGGTACGAAGATCTCGAGGCGAAGTTCAAGGGACTGGGCGCGAAAGTCGAGCGCGTGAAGTAAGTGGGGTTGCCGACTGAGCAGCAACCCGACAAGTCCTAATCGCAAGCAACGCGATTAAGCACAAATACCGAATCAACCGACTTCGGGAAAATTGTTACCGTCATATCCGATTCCGCTTCGGCCCAAGTGGTGTTCTGCACCACTTCGATCCGTGCGGTTTTCTTGTTCTTGGTCGTAATCTTAAGATTCACACCCGCCTCTGTATCCACGCATGACAGAGTACCTCGCACTGCTTCGCAGCCCGTGCTGAGATGGTATCCGCGCTCGTACTGCTTGATGGCGATCGTCGAGTGCGCTTCGATAGATTCGGTCACCCCGTCAACTTTCACGATCGTGAGATCGATGTAGGTCACACCCTGCTGAGGATTGTTGCGCAAATGCGTTTTGCTGTAAGAGCGCTGATAGCATTCCATGGTGTCAGCGAAAGAGTTGGCGGACAATACGAGAGTGCAAAGTAAAAATAACAATTTCATAACTTTTCCTTGGGTTTTAGTTATTAGCGAACGTTGACGTCAAAGGTTCCACGAGCGACGTTTAGGCTTCGAACCGTGATCATCTTCTTGAGTATAATGTCGTCGCCGTTGGCGTTGAAGCTATCTTGGGTGATGTTGATTTGCAGCGTATCGCCGATTTTTCGCACTGATGTCACGTCACGGACAGTGCCGAGATCGAGCATCTTTGCAAAGTTACTCGGATCATTCGTGGCCACAAGCTTAAGTTGCATTCCGTTCAAGGCGACATCGTAGGAGCATCTTCCGACGACATTCACCACCGGATAGTTCTTCAGTTCTGTCTGTTTCAAAAAACATAGATCGTCGTCTGTTTCGGTATTCGTTGCTGTGACAGTTTTCGCAAACGAGTTGCCGGCAAGAGAGCTGAGGATGAGAGCGAGAGCGATAAGTGATTTCATAAAAACTCCTGGTGGTTAGAGAACTGCAAACTAACTCCCTTCCATTTTTTTCTCAATCCTCGCTGACCCATTGTTTGTGGCAGTGGCCCGCAACATGGAGATAGTACCCAGGCTGAAGGAAATGCCTGTTGCGGCCACCTGCCACGCTTAAAGATCGCTCACTTGAGCTGTTGGTTCGGATTTGGACTATAAATCCATCACCACGTGCTCAGAGGAGTATCCAATGTTCTTAGCTTTTCTATTAATGATGTCATCGGCCTTCGCCACTGTACCCTGGAGTGATCCCACTCAGTGCGGCCGCCACGTCGGGCTTAATGAGAATGGTAAACTTGTGACGAGTTTCTCCATGTACAGCTGGTACGCCAATGCGCTGAAAGAAACGATCAGGGACTACGCCAAACTCCATAAGGACCCGGACCTCAAGCTCAGCCTCGAACATTTGCAATTCACTCTTGGGTACTTCAAAGTCATACGCGCGGTGGATTACGCACCGACGTGCAATGACTTTGAGCCGCTCGATGCTCCCACGCAAGCGCTCGTTGAACTGCAAAAGGAACGCAAGCTCACCCCCGCAGACTTCCGTGGCCCTCAATGGATTCACATGGTCAGCGGCATCGACAAAGAAGAAGTGGGTTGCATCAATTATCGCAAAGTTGGCACCGAACTCATGGGCTGCGGGGATATTTGGCAAGGTGGTCTCACCGAAGATGAGGTCGTCTGTTATGAAGGAAAAAATATTCCTAAGTGCTATGTCGATTGTCTCGCCGACATCTACTCCCATCAAGCGAAACTCCAACCAGGATTTTGCCCATGAAAACTCTCTTCGGCCTGCTACTCGCTCTGAGCTCTTTCGCGCATGCGGCTCCGGTTGTGACGACCTGGAAAAATCCCGAATGTGAGACGGGAGATTGCGAGCTGCGTGGTGTGAAGTTCAGCGTCCACAAAGGTGTGGATCTGCGAAACCGTAATGCCGGAAACTCTTTGGTCGCTGAGATCGAAACCACGCGCAAAGACCAGGTGAGCCGTTATGCTTTCGTGCAATATATCCGCGGCTGTCATTTCGTGACGGACGTGTCGGGAGCAGTGAGCTACGGCCGCCGTGATTTCTTCGGAAAATCGAATCAGATTTTTAAGCACGTTGGCTGGCAGCTGGATTCTGCGATGGACACAGATCCCGTATACTGGTCGTACGCTGAAGCGGGTGAAGATGGATTGCGCGGCTACGAAGTTCCTCGTAACGCCAGCTACCTAACGGATGATCTCACGAAGACAGATAACTACGATTGGTGGGCCGGAAAAATCAAGAATCTTAAGTCTACGAAGATCTACGCCGCCGATAACCCGACGCCGTCGAGCTGGGATCTTGAAGGTGTGAAGATCAAAGCGGTCATCTCGAGCCTCGAGTTTAAGATCTGTGTTCATCGCATGGAGGACATTCCAAAAAGCGTAGTGTCTTCCGCAACGGTGATTCCTGGGCCCCTCTTTTGCTTTGAATGGGACTCTAACTATCAGATGAACTTTACCCGTGGGCAGTTGGAGGAACGCAAGGGACTTCATCCAGCTTGCACCCGTTAAGTGCTCAAATTATATGGCTTTTTATGTAGCAGGGAACTGCTACATAACGTTTACACGGTCTATGCTACGGCCTCCGGAGGGCCGCTACAATCCGTAGCATGGAAGCATTTTACATCACCAAAATTAAAGACGACCTCACCACGAAACAGAGGGAGAACCCGCATTACTCTTTGCGTGCTTACGCCCGCGACATAGGTGTACATCCGGCAACGCTGAGCCAAATCCTTAAAGGCAAGCGTCCGCTGCCATTTAAAGACACCCCTTCGGTCGTTCGCAAATTACGCCTCGATGATATAGAGCGCACGCGCTTTATGGAAAGTGTGTTGCGGACAAAAACAAACATCGACGACATTAAAATTCAAGCGCTCGACGATCGCTACATCGTCGACGCATCACACTTCAACATCATCGCCGAGTGGGAGCACTACGTGGTGCTCGATTTGTTTGATGTCGCGAGCTTTGAAGCCACGTCAGCAGAAATCGCCGCGCGTCTAGCGATTACGCAACACCGTGCTGATATCGTTATTAACAATCTTCTCACCGCAGGTCTTGTGGAACGCAAGAAAGACGGCTCACTTCGGAAAGTTCACGACGACGTAAAAACGACGGAAGACATCACCTCTCAGGCCTTGCGTGAATCGCACCTAGAGACTCTCAAAATGGGAATGGAAAAGCTCGACGACATCGATGTTGAGCTGAGAGATTTTTCTTCTGCAAGCTTTGCAATCGATACAGAAAAAATTTCAGAAGCGAAGACCATCATTCGTGAGTTTCGTATGAAAATGGCGGCGCTTATGAAAGGTGGAGACAAAACGGATGTGTATCAGTTGGCGATTCAGTTCTATCCCATGACCACAACTAAGAACCAGAAGAACTAAAATATGAAAACCATTCTTTCACTCACTCTGCTTCTAAGCTTTACCCAAGTCTTTGCTCAGGAAGTCGTTGTTGAGGTGCTTGAGAAAGAGGAAGAGTTACTGCCACTGAAGCTGGAACTCACTGAACGCGAATTGATCATACCGCGCACACTTCCAAGAGCGCACACGGTTGAGCGTCTGAACCAAGTTATTTTGTTAGGCGACAAGGGTAACGGTGGCGATGCCGTCGTTTGCCGCAACGAAGACGACAAAGTGACGAAGGCCGAAATCCTTGATCATTATGAAGCACGGGTTCTCAAGAAACAAAAAATCGCCGCTCACAAAGAGTTGGGTCTCTCGGGCTACATCGATCTGGTTACAAACCGTTTGGCTGATTGTGATTTCCGCACCTACAAAGATGCTCCAAAAGAAGCCGCAAAACTTGTGCGCGCTATTGAGAAGTACCGCATCGTGGGCGAGCGCGACCATGGCCAAGTGGTTTTCGTGAACATTCCCTTGAGCGATGTACGAGATTCAAAGCACGACCTTGATCTTGCGCCAAACTGCAATGTGGAGCAACTTGTGGTCCGTACCAACAGCAACGGCGATTATTCATTTGAGTACGTGATTCAGTCAGAGATTTTCAACAAACTCCAGGCTTCAGGCGTGCAGGGAATCGTCTTGCACGAAGTGATCTACAAGCTCAAAGAGAAGTCTACCGGAGATAAAACCTCTCTCAAGACCCGCGCTCTCGTGCAGAAAATTGCTTCCATGAAGCTCCCTGAGATTCTCAGTGCTAAGTTCTGCCGGAGCCTTTAGGGCCTCCGGAGTGAGTCAGTCGGGAAAAGCCTTGCCGATCTAGAAAGTTGAGACCTGCTAGTCTAAAATAATCTCCTGACTCAATTCAGGGATGGGATTATGACGGACTGTCTTTTTTGCAAAATTTTCCAAGGCCAGATACCTTCAAAGAAAGCCTACGAAGATGAAAACGTTTTTGCGTTTCACGACATCGCGCCCATGGCGAAGACCCACATCCTGTTTATTCATAAAAAACACACCACCAATGTGAACGGTCTTTCGACGATTCACGTGGGCCAGGTCTACACCGCCATTAAAAACTTCACCGCTGGCACTGACCTTGAGAAAGAAGGCTTCCGCGTTGTTACTAATACTGGCGCACACGCAGGTCAGACGGTGTTTCATGCTCATTTTCATGTGCTCGGTGGTGAAAAACTCAAAGGCTTTGGGGCATGAGCCTCGCCCCAGACCGCCAACCTTATTTTAACTTCTTCAATTCCTTTCAATCTCCGCTGCTGAACATTACCTGGGAGGTGGAGACCGAAGATTTCACCGCCCGCTGTCGTGCCGCCGGTGTGCCATCCTATCAATGGCTAGTGCACGCGCTCTGTCGCGCCTGCCTTGAGGTCGAGCCATTCCTTTGGCGTCTGGGAGGTGATGGTCAACCCAAGAAGGTCAACACGCTCACACCGTCGTATACAGTGCTGAAGCCCGATGGAAATTTCAATTTCTGTACGGTGCCGTTTCAGGCTGATTTTAAATCGTACTTAAAGCACAGTGTGGAATTGAAAGCGAAGAGTGAAACGACACCAGGACTTGCCCACGATGAAGAAGGGCGCATCGATTACCTCTTTATCACATCGATACCCTGGATGCGTTTCACATCCATCCAGCACCCTGTCTTTGATCTTTCAAAGGTGCATGTGCCAAGTTTTGCCTTTGGGAAGTTTAACGTAGAAAACGGTAAGATCCGTTTTCCTTTTTCTGTGCAAGGGCACCATGGCTTCATCGATGGCCTACATATGCATCAGTTGGAGCGAGCGCTTGCCGTTAACCTTGCGAAATCCTTTTAGCTGATCGTGAGAAATTCACCTCTGTCACAAAACCGGGTCCTTCCACGTTTACTTGAAAACGTAACAAAGGATTCCGTCATGCGATCTTTCATTCTTACTTGTCTCGTACTCATCAGCGCCTCAGCGTGGTCTTCGGAAACGGCGAACCTCAAGAAAGGGGTTATTCTTAAGGGCTACGATCCCGTGAGCTACTTCACGCAGAGTGGGCCAAGCAAAGGCAAAAAGAATTTCAGCGCCACGATCGGTGGAGTGACCTATCTCTTCACGAGTGAAGCCAATCGCAGTGAGTTCGTGGCTTCTCCAGAAAAATACATTCCTGAATATGAAGGATGGTGTGCGTCTGCCGTCGCTGGCGGTTACAAGTATGACATCGATCCTAAGAATTATAAAATCACCAACGGACGACTCTTTGTTTTTTACAAAGGGATCCTAGGTGATGCGAGGAAGGATTGGTTGAAAGACGAGCCTCGCCAGTTACGACTCGCCGACGAAAACTGGCCAACTGTGAAGTTCTTGAAGAAGTAGGTTGGCTGCGCGCGCCTTAGTTGCACAGCCTCGCCCGCAGTCTCTAGAACCTCGCCTTCTCCGCAATCATCCGAATCTGGCTCGCGATCGGATTGATCGACTGCGCGTGACTGAGAGTCGAGCTCGAGAGCTTCGATCCAAGCATCGCGATCTGCGTGACGTTTTCGACCTTGCCGCTGATCGACTCGACGTCGTGCGCGGACATATTCACAATGCGAGACACTTCGTTCGTGGTTGCCGTTTGCTCTTCCACCGCTGCTGCGATTGAAGAGAGGATGTTGTTGAGGTTGTTGATCGCCTTGTGAATCAGCTGCACCGAATCGATCGTGTTCGTCGTCTCCGACTGGATCTTAAGCACCTTTGCTTTGATGTTCTCGGCAGCATGGCTGGTCTGACGTGCGAGTTCTTTAACCTCGCTCGCGACGACGACGAAGCCCTTGCCGAATTCTCCTGCGCGGGCGGCCTCAATCGTGGCGTTCAATGCGAGGATGTTCGTCTGCTGCGCGATCGAACCGATGCCGATGATCACCTGGCCGATTTCGTTCGAACTGTTACCGAGTTCGCTGACGCGTTCGTTGATCGTGGTTGCCACCGCCATAGTGTCCATCGCCATGCGCGACGACTCGCTCGTGGAGCGAGAGATCTCCTTGATCGACGCCACCATCTCTTCGGTGCTCGCTGCAAGCGTCGTGACACCCGCGAGGACGTTCTTTGACGTGACGGTGCACGCCTGTGATTCCACCGTCGTCTGCTGCGAATTATCATTCATCTGAGTGGCAGCGCTCTCCAGCTGTTCGCTTGACTTAGCAAGCTGCTTGCCCGCCTTGTCGAGCTCGATGATCATGTTCTTAAGTTCGACGAGTTTTGTGACGTCGGTCGCGAACTTGATGACCTTGTAGACTTTACCCTCGGCGTTCACTATGGGGGTGTAGCTCGCCTCAATCCAGATGTCGTCGTTCTTTGAGTTCTTTCGCTTGAATTGGCCTGAGCGCTGCTGGCCTTCGCGAAGGTCGTTCCAGAAGCGCGCATATTCGACGGAGTTCACCACCTGCGAGTCGCAGAACATGGAGTGGTGGCGGCCGACGATCTCCTTGAGGGGGTAGCCGAGCGCGGCGAGGAAGTTGTCGTTGGCGTAGAGCACGTTCCCAGCGGCGTCGAACTCGATCACGGCTTGCACTCGGTTGATGCCCGCGAGCATTGATTTGAACTCCGAGTTGAGCTCTTTCTGCGCCGTGATGTCGGTGGCGAACTTCACCACGCTCTTCACGTTACCTTTGATGTCGTGGACCGGATTGTAGGTGGCTTGGATCCAGATAGGTTTGCCGTCTTTGCGAATACGCTTGTACTCGTTCGAAGAAAATTTTCCCGCCTTCAAGTTCAGCCAGAATTCCTTGTACTCGTCAGAGTTCGCATAGCCTGTTTCGCAGAAAATACGGTGGTGCTTCCCTTGGATCTCTTCGAGAGAGTAGCCGAGGCAATCAAGGAAGTTTTTATTGGCGTTGATGACCTCGCCGGTGACCGTGAACTCGATGACCGCGGCGGACTTGTTCATGGCGTGCCACATGTTCTCGTGGTCTACCTTCGGCGTTTCGTTTTTCTTGAAGCCTAGTATCTTTGCAAATGCGCCCATGAGTCCTCCAGGATTAGTTGATGGACTATCGGAGGATCTGCTGGGTGGGAGGTTTAACAAGGCCTGAACAGCCGAGAAACGCCACCGATCTTTTGAAAGAATAAGGGTGGCGTGTGTAACTTCACTGAAAATTGGTGATTAGTTCTGTAGGCCTTTGAAGAACCCCGCCAACAAACTTCTCTGCAACTGAGAGAGAGTTGAAACACGCGCCATGAAAATGAGCGGGCTCTTCTCGAGCATGACCGTGGCGACGAAACGGGCCTTCGAGGCGTCCCACTCTGTGACTTCGAATTCCGCGTTCCACTTATCCAAGTATCGTTCCATCAAGACGGTTTCTTTGCCACCACCGGTGACGAAGTTACCTTTTTTAGTGCCGGTCAAAAGCGACTGCGTGAGTTTTGGCTTTTGTTCTTTCTGGCCGTCTTCGTTTTTTTGCTCGGATTGAATCACGTCGTTGAACACGATCGAGAGATCGACCGCGCCGAGGTTGCGCTTCAGCCAGGCCCACAGTTCTTCGTGGAAACTCAAACGATCTTTGTGCCACAGCACACGCATGTGCGTGGTGAAGGCGAAGAGCTCTTCCAGCGAATTGTAGTTATGGCTTAAGACCCAACGATTCACCACTTTCGTGCCGAGCTCTTTGAAGTTAAACGCCGTCATCTCTTCGAACGCGCTGTAACTCACGTCAAAGGTGTGGCCTTCATGGATCGGGTAGTGCTGCTTTTCTTTTTCAAGGAGACCCAGCAGTTGCTCAAAATGCTCAGTCTGGCCCACGAAAAGACCCTGCAGGTTCTGATCTGGTAGATCCGTCACGTCGATGAGGCGTGTGGAGACCTTATTTTGTTCCCAATCCAGGTCTTTCAAAAGAATTTGCGATGGGGAGCGAACAAAGCCGAGAGTCAGTTGCATGGAGTCTCCTTGGCGCAGTATGATATGTGCATGCGCCTTGCGATACTTAGCCTAGCCATGATGGCCTTATTTGTGAACCCCGTCCGGGCCCAGGATGAGCGTTTTTGGCGTAAACTTCTGTCCGGTGAGCTGACTGAGGAAGTCGTGAAGCCCAAGGAAGAGCCTAAGTGGGTGTTTGCGAGTCCGGTTTACCATCTCTACATGGATACAGACGGCAAAGAAGAATCCATCCAGGTGCTGAAGCGCGATGGCATGGACTGGCTCGACATCACGGGTCACGATGGGGTCAAGCTGCTGGAAGCGAAACTTTGGGCGATGGGAAGTGGCTCCGGGATTTATCGTTTGCGCTTGATGGATCTCTCAAAAACCGTGCGTGTGATGGTAATTTTTCTTTACGAGGGAAAAACAGAATCTCGCAAACTCGAATCCAGCGCGCGCCTTTATTTCCTGACGTTTGAAAACAAAGACCTCACAACAATGAAAGTGGCGGCAGGGCCGCGCTACTGGCACGAATACGAAGCCGTACGCGAGCAGTACTGGCGTCGTCTCTACTCACTGAACGTCGAAGACTACAATGGGGATGGCACTAAAGACATCAATGTGGAATTCAACCACATGCAATCCATCTGGATGTATCAGGGACAAGGTCTCTGGAAATCGTTTTAAGAAGCTTTCTTGATATCGTCTTTTGTTTCTGCCGCCGTTTTTGAACGGGTAGGAAGAACTGTGACGTTATTAGGGAGTGTCTCGGCGTAAGTCGCCACTTTGCGCGCTTTCAAATGGCGCATAGTGAGGAGCCAAGTCACAACCGGCAATCCAAGCACAACAAAGACACCCATCCACGCCGAGACAGGCCATGTAGAAGTCTGTGCACCCATTTTGCTGGTAGGGTGATGAACGATGACGGCTTCAGATTTTTTCGCCGGTTCGTTTTGATAATTCGCTACATCTTTCTCGAAGTTAAAGAGCGCCTCGGTGCCTTCCGGGGTGACGTCAGGAGTCTCGCTTTCGACGCCTACAAAGTCCTCTACGGCCGGCCCCCGAGCATAGCTGCCTGTGATGGTGAGAGTGAGGGTGAATGCGAATAAAACGAGGGACTTCATAGAGCTCCTTTGGCCTTAAGTTCTTATCGTCAAAAGGCTTGGGACCCTTAATTCCTTTATACATAAGGAGGACTCAAGTTTTAGGGGCTTTGAGCCGATAGGGGACCAAGGAAGTCTATTTTAGAGGACCGGATTATGACTAAGACTGTATTCACATGGATGCTCCTTTCTGCTGCTTGGGTCGTAGGGGCCTGGAACTGGGGCCGATTCGATTGGTCGCTAGAGAAGAAAGTTTCTCAGACGTGGGGCTATGAAAAAGCCTCGTTGCAGCTGGCTGCCGAGAACCGTGTCTTGAAAGCAAAGATGGCCGATCTTGAACACAAACTCGGCATGCTCGAAACCGAGAAAAGTGCCCTGGCCGCGCAAGTAAAAAACAACACTCAAGCTCGCTCGATCGCGAGTGTTCCGAAGTCTAAAGAAGAAGACATGGTGAACTACGATGTCTATCGTTGGACGCCGGAAAAACTTCTCGCCATCGGTGAGAAAGAATTGCACTTCAAGAACTACGCCAAGAGTGCTCAGTATTATAACGAACTCGTAAAGCGTTTCCCTGAACACAAAATCGTGAATGATAAGACCTTGTTCGGTGCTGGTATCGCAGCTTACGAAGCGAAACAACACGACTGGGCGATTCAGCATCTTTCGACACTCATGGAAAAATATCCAAAGTCCGGTTTCTACCGTGGCGCCAAATTGTGGACTGCGCTCTCGCAGTACAACACAGGTAACCACCGCAAGTTCGCCAGCACTGTAGAAGAATTCCGACTTAAATACCGCAACACCGATGAATGGAAAATTTTGAGCAAATACTATGAAGACATCAATTACAAGTTCAAAAAGTAAGTACCTCTTTCTCGCTCTTCTTTTGCCGATCATGGCGGAAGCGAAGCTGGTAGGTAAAGTGCACGCCATCAAAGGCGACGCTTTTCTTATTCGTGAAGGAAAGACGACAACACTTAAAAAAGATATGGATATTGAAGAAGGCTCACAAGTGATGGTGGGCGACGACGCTAGCGCCACTGTGGGTGATTTCTACGATCGCCGTTACCACCTTTCTGCTGGCTCAAATCTTGTGATGAATGATCGCGCCATGACACTTTTGAAAGGTGGTCTGTGGTCTCAGTCTCTTTCTCAGAAAGCTAACGTCGGTGTTTCTACAGCTAATATGTTGATGTCGTCATATCAAGGTGAGTTTATCGCAACCTACGATGCGGCCACCAAGAAAAGTCAGCTGACCGTGATCACCGGTGAAGTTGATGTGGCCAGCCCACTCGAACCCGCCTTTCGTTACGCTGTGACGGCAGGGCAGTTCAGTCATGCTATTCCAAGTGTGGACGAAGGCTATCCTAGAGCTCCTACGCGCCTTGGTTATGAATCATTAATGAAAGCCGTGGCTTTGTTCCCAGGTGTGAAGTCGATGGATGCGGGTGTCGCTCAGGCCCAGACTTCTGGTCGCGCCATCGCCTCAGTAGATTCTGTTGCAGAAAAAAAAGGTGAGATCATTTTCATGAAGACGGTTGTGGGGTCGTCACGAGCGCCAGCTTCTGCAGAAGGTGAGGCCCAGAAGTACTTCCTCAAAACCACTAAGAAGAGCGCTCCGAAGATCAAGAGCATTTCTACCACAGCTAAAGTCCGTGTTATCGGATTACAGCCGGTTGCAGCTGCTAGCTCACGCAAGCCTGCGTCATCACATAAGATGCAAACTCAAGAGAGAGCGGAGAGCGTTAACTCTTCGGATTTCTTGAAGTCTTATGAGCAACATCAACGTCACCAACCAAAGCACTCTCAAGAAGTGCAAAGATTAATTGACGATCTCAAGAGCTACTAAAAAGCCCAGATTTCTAGTCACAGAAATCTACTCAAGAAAACCTTAAGGGTTTCAATGGGTTCCTCAATGTTCGGGGTTCCTGCCTAACTCAAGATAACTTCAGTTAACGCCATTCTCTAACTTTGTTTAGAATGACGTGTAACCAACTGAAGGACCGTGTTTATGCACGTTACTATTATTGACGACAATCGCGATGTTCTCGAGACCTATAAAACGGCCCTCGAAGATAAGTTCAATTGCGAGACATTTTTTGAGCCTGAGCGCGCGATTGAATTTGTTAAGCAAAACCATACAGATGCTATTTTGCTAGATTTGCATATTCCACAGAAAGACGGTTTTCAAGTTTACGAAGAGATCCGTCGTGCGAAAAATTTTGTTCCGATTCTTTTCTTAACCGGTGACGGTACTTTACCTGCGAAGCTTCGCGGTCTTGAAATGGGTGCTGATGATTTCATCACGAAGCCTGTTGAGATCGAAGAGCTCGCTGCACGTATTCGTAACCGCGTTCAACTCACCAAGAAAAACTTCCACCTGAATAAGACCATTCAATTTAAAGACCTTGTGATTGATCTGGATGCGCATCAGGTATTGATGGGTGGCCAACCGGTGAAGCTCACTCCGAAAGAGTACCAGCTCCTTTTAGTGCTCGCGCAGAACCCCAATCGTGTGATCCATAAAGACGACCTCATTACGATGCTGTGGAAAGACGTCCATGTTGAGGTCAATAACCTCGATACCCACTTCTCCAACCTGCGTCGTAAGCTCAAACCCTTCTCGAACCATGTCAAAACTCTGAAAAACTTGGGTTACGTCCTGCGCATCTAGCTTCTTTCTTGCTAAAACCCTCTGTCCTGGCCATAACTTTAAGGCATATCTCCTCAAAGGGTATGCCTCATGTTTTATTCCCAAGACGATGCTCTCACTTATGATGATGTCCTGCTGGTGCCCGGTTACTCCGAGGTTCTGCCAGGTGATGTCGATCTCAAATCTCGTTTCTCCCGCAACATCACGGTGAACGTACCGATCGTCTCCTCGGCGATGGATACCGTCACAGAATCGCGCACAGCGATCGTCATGGCCCAAGAAGGTGGCCTCGGCGTGATCCACAAGAACCTTGCTCCCGATGAGCAAGCTTTCGAAGTGGAGAAGGTGAAGAAGTACGAATCTGGCATGGTGGTGGATCCTTTCACCGTGGGCCCTGATCAAACTCTATCGCATGTTTTCGAAGCGATGAAACGTCACAAGATTTCTGGCTTCCCGGTGGTCGATGAGAAACGTCGCCTGGTCGGCATCATCACCAACCGCGATCTTCGTTTCCAATCAGACGCGACGAAAAAAGTTCGCGACGTCATGACGTCTGAATTGGTGACCACTCCGGAAGGCACTTCTTTTGAAGCCGCCAAACTTATTCTGCAACAACACCGCATTGAAAAACTTCCGGTCGTTGATGGTAACGGTGTGTTGAAAGGTTTGATCACTATCAGTGATATCGAAAAAACCATTCAGTACCCACGTTCGAATAAAGATCCCATGGGTCGCCTTCGTGTCGCCGCCGCCATTGGTGTGGGTGATAAAGAATTGAAGCGCGCCGAGCTGCTGATCAAAGCGCATGTCGATGCACTCGTCATTGATACCGCCCACGGCCACTCGAAGGGTGTCATTGAGATGGTGAAAGCCGTCAAGGCCCTCAAAGCGAATGTTGATGTGATCGCGGGCAACGTGGCCACGGCCGCGGCTTGTGAAGACCTCATCAAGGCGGGCGTGGATGGCATCAAGGTCGGGATTGGCCCTGGCTCAATTTGTACAACACGCGTGATTGCCGGAATTGGTGTCCCACAAATGCAGGCGCTCTTAGATTGCCGTGCGGTTTGTGAAAAAGCCGGCGTTCCCTTCATTGCTGACGGCGGGATTAAATTCTCGGGCGATATTGTAAAAGCGCTGGCCGCTGGTGCGGGCACTGTGATGATCGGATCACTCTTTGCAGGAACAGATGAAGCTCCTGGTGAAATGGTTCTCTATCAAGGCCGCGCGTACAAATTCTATCGCGGCATGGGTTCCATCGGCGCCATGGAGAAAGGTTCAAAAGATCGTTACGGCCAAGGTGCCGTGGATGAAGTTTCTAAACTTGTGCCAGAAGGCATCGAAGGCCAAGTGCCGTACCGTGGGCCGCTTTCGCAAAACTTATTCCAGCTCGCCGGCGGTATCCGCTCGGGGATGGGCTACGTCGGTGCGGCCGACATGAAAGCGCTTCGTGAGAAAGCACGCTTCTTGCGCATCACTGGTGCGTCTTTGAAAGAGAGTCACCCTCACGACGTCACCATTACTAAAGAAGCTCCTAACTACCGCCCGAGCTAAGGACCCGCATGTCAGTTTGGATTGTTGATTTCGGTTCGCAGTACACACAACTCATCACCCGCACCATGCGTGAACTCGGTTTCGCCAGTGAGGTCATGACGGTGGAAGATGCTCTTGGGCGCATGAAGACAGCAAAGCCAAAGGCCTTGGTGCTCTCCGGTGGACCGCAAAGTGTGTTCGAAGACAAAACAGACTACTCGCCCTTTTTCACAGACAACAAACTTCCTATTTTAGGTGTTTGTTACGGCATGCAGATCCTCGGACAATTTTTCGGCGGTAAAGTCGAGAAGGGTGTGCAGGGAGAGTACGGGCCGGCTTCGATTCATGGAGTCGACGGTTATCAGATTCCTGGCTGCCCGGCGAATCATGATGTGTGGATGAGTCACAGTGATCATGTCGCCATCGTGCCGAAAGATTTCAAAAAGATTTTAGAAAGTCATAACGGACTTACGGCTGGCATTAAACACAACTCTCGTCCGATGATGGGTCTGCAGTTTCATCCGGAAGTGCAGCACACGGTTCATGGCAAAGATGTACTCGGTCATTTCTTGCGCGACATCGCTGGCATGGAAGAAGACTGGAACGGCCAGACCATGTTGCAAGGCTGTCTTGATCTCGTCAGTCAGGTGAAAGGCAAAAAAGTTCTGTGCGCATTCTCAGGTGGTGTTGATTCATTGGTCGCAGCCACACTCTCGCATAAAATTCTCGGCTCAGATTTGTTCTGTTTCTTCGTGGATAATGGTCTGTTGCGTCCGCAGGACTTACACCATATTCGTTTGTTGCGTGAGAATACTCCGCTACATATCGAGATCATCGACGCTAAAGATATTTTCCTCGGCAATCTAGCCGGGGTAAGTGATCCCGAACAGAAACGTAAAATCATCGGCAAGACTTTCATTGATGTGTTCGAAACCAAAGTGAAGTCCTACGCTCAAGACCACGGCATCAAGTTTGATTATCTTTTACAGGGGACGCTTTACCCTGATGTCATCGAATCACTCTCTCCCCACAAAAAAGACGGGAAATCCTCGACCATCAAATCTCACCACAACGTCGGCGGTTTGCCGGAGCGCATGAACTTGCAGCTCTTAGAGCCGTTGCGCTTCTTGTTTAAAGACGAAGTACGCGCCATGGGTGCGGAGCTGGGTCTTGCGCGTGAGTGGGTGTGGCGCCATCCGTTCCCAGGCCCTGGTATTGGTGTGCGTGTGTTGGGTGCGGTGGATGAGAAGAGTGTACAGAAGGTACAACTCTCGGATCAGATTCTTTTTGAGGAACTTAAAAATTCTCGTCTCTATGACAGCACTTGGCAGGCCTTCACAGTCTTGTTGCCCGTGAAAACGGTCGGCGTGAAGGGTGATGGCCGCGTGTATGAAGAAGTGATCGCGTTGCGGATGGTGAACTCCCAAGACGGCATGACAGCGACTGTGACGGAGATGCCGTGGAGTGTGCTAGCGAAAATTTCTAGTCGTATTTGCAACGAAGTGCCGGGTATCACGCGTGTGGTTTATGACCTGACACCTAAGCCACCAGGTACTATCGAGTGGGAGTAGGCTAGAGCGCCTTCCAGCCCCAGTCGTAGTCTAGGGCAAACGGCTGTTCCGGTTTTTTCACTTTGTATTTGATCAGCAGTCGACTTGAACTGGGTGGGAGCTCTTCCACGAAGGGATAACGATAAACTAATTCGACATTTTCGATGCGCTGAATCTGCACCACGACAGTCACCGGTGCTGTCGTGGGATTGATGGCGATGATGCTAGTGTCGTTCGTGAAAACGCAAACTTCATCCTGGGCCATGTTTATTGGGCAATCCATTTTTGAGGTCGCTACGCGCGGTTTCGTAGGAGTTACGAAAAGTACCGCGACCGTGAGAACTCCAACCAAAAACATCATGCGCTAAGGATGTTGTGATGAGTGAAGAACGCCTTGATAAGTTTCATTCCATCATTCTGTGCCGCTCGGATTTGATCTGGGCCCAGACGTCCGGCAGATTCATTGTCGCAGAACTCGACGGAAGCTTCAGGATGGGGTTGCGTGCCCATAAACGGGAGAGTTTTGTGAATGACGATGTCGTGATCTAGTCCGTGGCCGATTTCAATAAGATCAGCTGGGATTTGTTTCACCACCTGCTTATGCTTAATGGGCAGAGATAGTTTCTCACCGGCCTTGAGACCAAACACATCTTGCTTGAGCGTTACTTCGCGCACACCTGTGAGTTTCACATCTTCGGAAATATAGTATTCAACTCTGCCGCCGAAACGATGGCACATGAGTTGATGGCCAAAACAAATTCCCAAAACGGGTTTATTTTCATGGAGGACTTTCAGTATGAAGTCGCCCAAAGGGCCGTGCCAGGGGAGTTCGTGGTAAACGTGGGAAGCACTGCCGAGCACGATGTAGGCATCGGCCGGGTGATTCTCTAAAGTCATGAGGTTTTGTTGAGGGTGGTGATAGTAAAGGCGTGCCGGCAAGTTCTCCACTAAGCGGTTAAAGCAACTCAGGGCCGGATTCACCATAAACGGATCAATAACTGCGATCTTTTTCATCTTCAAAGTCCCTCGAAAATGCTAACCTGCCGTCCATTCTGACACGTGGAGCAACAACATGAAAAGCCTTCTGCTTTCCCTTATTGTAGTGAGTTTTTTCGTTGGCTGTACGCGCAAATATGTCGATTACGACGTCATTCACAAACTCGAGTTTCGCGACAATCCTGAGAAGCGTCCTATTGCTCCGGCCATGCTGAAAGGCACCAAAGACAGTATGGAACAGTGCTTTAATCAGTGGCTATTTTTTGCTAACGCCGACACCAATCGAAATCGTTATGTGCCTCAGGCAGTACAAGTTCTTTGCCCCGGCTCAGATTGGCTCATCGATACACGCATTACTAATCAGTGGTGGACCACCATCATTTTCACTCGTGCTTGTGTTGAGATCGATGCTCATTGTCCTATGAAGCGCCCTAAATCTAACGAATGAAGTTCACAGTTCTTCTCCTCATCGCACTCTTTGTGTTTCCGGCTTTTAGTTTCAATCAAGTCGACTCGGCGCTTGATCAGAAAGCCGTTATAGTGAAACTCGATCCCGAGCACGACTTCGCCAAAGGTGAGCGTGTTGTCATTCTGTCGCGTACCCAGGGCTCATTGGTAGCGATTGGAAAAGTAAAAAAGATTCAAAAAGATCAGTATCCCGAGATGGCGATCGTTGAGATCGAAGAGATCATCGGTAATAAGTTGATACTTCCAAGTGACGCAGTGGAAAGGCTCACGGCCGAGATCTTAGAAAAACATCATGTCACGGGTCACATCAGTCTAATGCTCGGGCAAGAGAGACAAATTCCAGCGCGCTACAAAGATCTGGCCTACATGGGTGTGTTCAACTCCGACGGCCACACGCTTGCAGATAAGGAGTGGTTGGTGTCCATTCCTCAAGTGCAATACGGGCTCACAGATAGCTTCACCGTCAAAGTACTCACCGGTCTTTATCTGGATGGTTTTGCGAACATCGGTGCGAAAGCGCGGGTCATGCGCAACCAGTGGGGTCAACTCACACTCAATGCACTCACTAGTCGTCAGGTGAATCGTGATGATTGGGTTTTTCAGACAGGGTTGGTGTTAACCTTACCTTCGAACGGCCGCTTCCAATCTCACCTTGTGATCAACGCACGGATTGAAGGCATCGAAGAAGACAATCCTGAAGTGGATAAGCTCAATCTCTTTCCCGAGTCGGATATTCGCACCATATACGAATATGTGACGGACGATTGGGATCGTGTTCTCTTTGGACCTTCATTTAATTTTGAGAATCAATCGGTGGGGGGAACCCTCAGTCACATGTGGATCTGGGACACCTTCCATCTCAATCTCGGGATCGCGACGAAAGATGTCTCGAAGTTGAAATTCGATGAAGATGGCTACTATGTCCTCTTCGACTTTTTCTGGCGATTCTAAATTTTTAAATGGTCGTCTTCGTCGTTGGGCTCGTCGATGTCAGCTGCGACGTGCAGGCAGCACGCCTCGCTTCCATCTCGCGCCCGCCTAGAATCCGTCACATTTAAAACTTCAGAAGGGAAGAATTACCAGCGATAGATCGCGCTTGCCCACGTAAAGCCTGAACCAAACGCCGCTGAAGCCACCATCATACCTTTCTTGAGCTGGCCCGCTCTCACAGCTTCAGTCATCCCAATAGGAATCGTCGCCGCTGTGGTGTTGCCGTATTTCTGAATGGTGTTGAAGACTTTTTCTGCTGGAATCTTAAGTTCCTGGGCCACCATCTCATTGATGCGCAAGTTGGCCTGGTGGAAGAGGAACAAATCAATATCATCGAGCTTCATGTTGTTTTGAGCGAGACCTTCGTGGAGCACTTCCGCCATCCGACGAATCGCGTGGGTGAAAACTTTTTTGCCGTTCATCTTTGGGTACTGCATACCTTCTTCGATCATCGCCATAGTCATGCGATCGCCGCCCAAGTTCATGCCCGGGGCTTGCACCCATAATTCTTGAGCATGAGCACCTTCGGCATGAAGATGTGTGCTCAAGATGCGTGAAGGGTTGTTCACATCTGTGCGACGAAGAACAACGGCACCCGCACCATCTCCGAAGAGCACGGCCACGTCGCGACCACGTGTTGTTTTATCCATTCCTTTTGAATGGATTTCTGCGCCCACGAGCAAGACAGTTTTATACATGCCGGTTTTGATAAATTGATCAGCGACCGAAAGACCGTAGAGGAAGCCACTGCACGCCTGACGAATATCTAGAGAGGCGCAACCAGCGAGACCCAGTTTGTGCTGCAAGAACACACCGGTACCTGGGAATTCATGATCAGGAGAAAGTGTCGCGAACACGATGAGATCGATTTCTTCTTTAGCGATACCCGCTTTTTGAATGGCCTCTTCAGCCGCTTTAAGTGCGAGATCAGAAGTGGTGACTTCGGGTGCAACCCAACGGCGCTCTTTGATACCCGAGCGCTGCGTGATCCACTCGTCTGTGGTGTCCATGAGTTTTGAGAGATCATGATTCGTCACGACGCCGGGAGGAACGTACATACCGGCAGAGAGAATTTCTGAGGCAAACATAAAGGCTCCTTAAGTGGTGCTAGAATTGTAAGTCAGCAAACGTCGTCGTGCTAGCGTGGTCTGTAGGCTGAATTCCTGAGCGGAAAAGGTGCACGGTTTTCATTCCAGCCGCTCTTGCTGCGTCGAGTTCTTCTTTAATATCAGAGAAGAAGGTGACTTCAGTGGCGGGAACTTTCAATTCTTTCGCAATGTTCTCGTAACTTTTGAATTCGCGCTTACCGCCAACCTTCGTATCAAAATAAGCGGACAACAGAGGTGTGAGATCTCCGTCTTGCGAATGCCCAAAGATAAGTTTCTGCGCGGCCACTGAGCCCGAAGAATAGATCGCGAGAGTCCGGCCCTGCTTCTGCCAGTTTTCCCAAGCAGGTTTTACGTCGGGGTAAACATGGCCTTTAAAAGCTCCGCTTGCGTAGCCCTCAGCCCAGATTTCTCCTTGCAGAGTTTTCAGCGCGCCAACTTTTTTGTCTTCGCGAATCCATTGCATAAGAATTTGAATGGTGGCTTCAATATTTGTTTGACCCACTTCAATGACCGCTGGATGAGTGGGATTCTGGCGAACGAAATCCGCCATGCGTTCAGTGGCGTAAGGAAAAAGAACTTTGTGGACAAAGTTAATGTCCGTGGTCGTGCCTTCAATATCAAAGAGGAGGACTTTCACTTGAGGTACTTCTTCTCTTTGCCGGACTCAGTGTAGCGCGCGACCCAACCTTCTTTGGTTTGGAACACACGAATCGCTTTCACGTGGTACTTCGGTGCGAGATCAAACCAATGCTTATGACCTTTCGGCACAGAGATGAAGTCACCTTTCTTGCAGATAACAGAAAACACTTGATCGATGTGAAAGAAAAATTCACCTTCACCATCAACAAAAAAACGCACCTCGTCTTCGTCGTGGGTATGTTCAGAAAGAAATTTCTTACGAATCTCTTCGATGTTAGGCGTGGCTTTATGAACGTTAATGACATCTGCATTCTTGTAACCATGCTTCTCCATATAGGGAGAAAGGGAATGCTGGTAGGCTTCCAGGATGGTTTCTTGATCGTCGTCATCTTTGATCGGTCGCGAAGCTTCCCAGTGCTCAAAAATAATCCCACGCTCATTCAAAAACGCCGTGATCGCTTTGCGATCTTGGGTTGTGGTGCCTTTATCAAGCAATTTAAGAGTGGTCATGACTAAGCTCCTAGGCGTTGCAATTCAAAGAGGAATTCGAAAGTTTCTATGTGGCGTTTGGCTTCAGCGACAGTTGTGCCCCAGGTGTAAAGCCCGTGGCCCGCAATCAAAAATCCATGGGGGCTGTTCGGCCAATTGGATTCCATTTCGTTAAGAATATGTTTCATGACTTGGTGATTATTTACGATTGGAAGTACGACGGTACCCAAATGAGTCTCAACACCCTTCAGCCCTTTCAGAATTTCCCAATCTTGAAATTTAATTTCCCAAGCTTTCACGTACTTTTGTGACAGCCATGTTCCCAAAACCGAATGGGTGTGAAGTACACAGCCAGCATCAGGGAAGCGTGCATAGATGGCGGTATGGATCTCCGTTTCAGCTGATGACTTAATCCCAGCACCTTGTGAGCGTGTGGCGACCTGGCCCGTTTGAGCGATGACGATGAGGTCACTCAATTGGAAGCGTGACTTATCCACGCCTGAGCGTGAGATTAAAAATTCACCCTGTGTTTCTAATCGCAGTGAATAGTTGGTAGAGGTCGCAGGCGACCAGCCTTTCTGGGAGAAAAACTGAATGGCCTCCAAGAGTTCTTGTGCCCGCTGCTGATCACCAAAACTGAGTTCTGTCGCCATGAATTCCCTCTGAAAAGTGCTCTCTGAGTAACTAAAAAGACGCCTCTCGAAAAGACATTATTTATTATGTAAATAATGCTATGCGCTGAATGGGTTATTCCAGACTTGGAGAGGGGGAGTTTTTTGTCATAAAACCTCAAAAATGGCATCATTTCTAGACACACACAAGGCCAGGAAGGCCTTCAAGCGAGAGATCGACCATGAAAAACCCCTTCCTAGGCAGTGACTTTGTCACAAGCCGGCCCGACAGTTTCGTTCACCTTCATCTCCATACTCAATACAGTTTGCTCGATGGTGCGATTCGCTTGGACGATCTTTTCAAGAAAGCCAAAGAGATTGGTTTACCGGCGATCGCCAGTACTGACCATGGCAACATGTTTGGTGCCATTGATTTCTATACGCGCGCCATCTCTGCCGGCATTAAGCCGATCCTTGGTTCAGAGATTTACTTCACTCCCGGATCTCGCTTTGATCGCCGCCCACCCAAAAATTCTAAGACTCTCGACTCGCAGGATGAGACTGAAGGGAAGCACCAGATTCACCATTTGATTCTTCTTTGTAAGAACCTCACGGGTTATCAAAACTTGTGCAAACTTCTGACGAAAGCTTATCAAGAGGGCTTCTACTACAAGCCGCGCGCTGATGTAGACTTGCTCCGGGAATACTCAGAAGGTTTGATTGCCACCTCGGCTTGCTTGAAGGGGGAAGTGGGTTTCAACCTCTTCACCGGCCAAGACGACAAGGCCTACGCCGCTGCCATGAAGTTCAAAGATATCTACGGTGATGATTTTTACTTAGAGATTCAAGAGAACGGCATTCCTGAGCAAGTGGAAGTGAACCGTAAAATTGTCGAGTTTGCTCAGGCCAATAACATTGCTCTTGTCGCAACCAACGACTGCCACTATCTCGAACGTGACGATGCGTCTGCACAAGAAGTGCTGATGTGCATTCAGACGGGTAAAACCTTCGAAGATGAAAAACGCATGCGCCTTACGACGACGGAGTTCTACCTCAAGACGCCGGAAGAGATGCGCCAAGCTTTCAGCTACATTCAAGAGGCCTGCGACAACACTCTGCGAATCGCCGACAAGTGCAACCTTGAACTGCGCTGGCAAGACGATAAGGGCAAGCAGATCTATCACTTGCCGAAATTTGATATTCCTACAGCTGAATCTGAAAGTGAATTCTTCGCGCGCGAAGCGATTGAGGGTCTAGAGAATCGGTTCGCTGGGCCGCACTTCCGTGAACTCGTGGCGAAAGAGAACTGGGTCACTGAACTACGTCCGCGCTACATCGATCGCCTCAATGAAGAAGTTGGGTTGATTAAGCAGATGGGTTTCACCGGCTACTTCCTCATCGTTTCGGACTTCATTCGTTGGGCCAAGGCCCATGATATTCCCGTTGGCCCTGGTCGCGGTTCGGGTGCAGGCTCGCTTGTCGCGTATAGCTTAGACATCACTAACATCGATCCGCTTCCCTACAATTTGCTCTTCGAGCGATTCATTAATCCTGAACGTATCTCCATGCCAGACTTTGACGTCGACTTCTGCCAGGATCGTCGCCAAGAAGTTATCGCCTACGTAACGAAGAAATACGGCGAAGAACGCGTGGGGCAGATCATCACGTTTGGTAAGTTGCAAGCGAAGGCCGTGATTCGCGACGTTTCTCGGGTGTTCGCGTTGCCGTATGCTGAAGCCGATGCCCTCGCGAAGCTCATTCCCGATGAACTGGGGATTGAGTTACAAGAGGCGATCGATAAAGAACCCAAGCTCAAAGAGCTGGAAGACAATGATCCGAAGATGCGCCGAATCCTGCACATCTCGAAACGTCTTGAAGGCCTCTACCGTCACGCTTCGATCCACGCTGCGGGCGTTATCATCACTAACGAACCGCTTGTTACTTATTGCCCGCTCTACAAAGGGCGCGAAGGCGAGCAGGTTGTTCAGTTCGATAAAGATTTCTCTGAAAAAATCGGCCTGGTAAAATTCGACTTCTTGGGTTTGAAAACTTTGACTGTGATCGACAATGCGGTGAAGTTTATTCGCCGGGACCACGATCCAAAGTTCAACATCGAAGACATTTCCATGACCGATCAAGCTGTGTTTGGACTGGTGGGTGATGGCGATACAACAGGCGTGTTCCAGCTTGAATCATCGGGCATGAAAGATTTGTGTAAACGAATCAAGCCAGACTCGATCGATGACATTACCGCGATCAACGCTCTCTATCGTCCAGGTCCGATGGGTTCAGGGATGCATGATGAGTTCGTAGAAATTAAGCACGGCCGTAAGCCGGAGACTTACTTATTTGAAGAGTTGCGTCCGGTGCTGAAAGATACCTACGGCATTATCGTTTACCAAGAACAGGTTATGAACATCGCGCGGATCATCGCCGGGTTCAGCCTTGGCCAAGCGGACATGCTCCGCCGAGCCATGGGTAAGAAAAAACCTGAAGAGATGGAGAAATACAAAAAGATCTTCCTCGAAGGCGCCATGGGCAAGGGCTTTGATGAAGCCAAGAGTACCTACTTGTTTGATTTGATGGCGAAGTTCGCCGAGTACGGATTCAACAAGTCTCACGCTGTGGCTTACGCCGTGATTGCCTATCAAACAGCGTTCCTTAAGCATTACTACCCGGCCGCATTCTATGCCGCTCTTCTCGGAACAGAGATTAGCAACATGGATAAGGTTACGATGTACGCGCAAGATGCGCGCGAACATGACATCGCGATCTTGCCGCCGGATGTAAATGAGTCGCTTTGGCTCTTCAACGTTGTCGGCAACACTATCCGTTTCGGCATGGGTGCGATCAAAAACGTGGGGAACGGTGCCGTTGAAGCCATCATTAAGGAACGCACGGAGAATGGTGCGATTCAAAGTCTGATTGATTTCTGTGAACGCGTGAATCCGAAAGAAGTGAATGCGCGCGTGATGGAATCACTCGTGAAGGTGGGCGCGTTTGATAATTGCGAGAAATACAATCGCAAAACCCTGCTAGAAAATCTTGAGATGATCACTGCCTATGGTGCTCGGAAGCAAGAAGAGAAAAGCATGGGGCAAACCAACCTCTTCGATATGGGCGGAGCCGCCGATACGACAGGTGGCGAAGCTTTACATATTCATGAGTCAGAAGAATTCTCAGAGAAGGAACGTCTTTCGACGGAAGCGGAGTTGTTAGGGATTTATATCTCTGGCCATCCGCTGGATCGTTACAAAGACATGCTGTTGAAACTTTCCAGCATGGCGATTGCAGATGTTCACTCATTAGCCACCGTCGCTAAGCCAGAAGGATTTAATCCTCGCGGTCAAGACGCCGATCCAAGTCGTCGTCCTATGGTTTTGGGCGGCCTCATCACCGGACTCAAGCCGATTATCACGAAGAAGGGTGATAAGATGGCTTTCCTCAATCTGGAAGATTTGGGCGGCAAGATTGAGTGTTTGATATTCCCGCGTGTTTACGC
>JAKFUR010000003.1 GCA_021732585.1 Bacteriovoracaceae bacterium | reverse complement strand
CCTTCTTCCAAATCGAGTTTTTCAACGTCGATGAGGTCACCGGGGGACACCTTATATTGGTGGCCTTTGATTTCCACAACACAGTACATGCGAACTCCTTACGAATAACCACCTGTCGGGGAGGGATGTCCCTACTTATTTGCCCTAGGTGAGTTTGAGGGATGAAATCTAAGGCCAAGTCGGAGATATGTCAAATGATCCAAGGGATGGCGCATAGCGCTATCTCTTGGATAGGTAGTGATACACGTCTGGAATATAGTCCTGTAGTCTCATGCCTTTGCGTGAATCCACTTTGCGTGTGTATTCCATAAGCTGTGGCAATAAGTGCGTCAGGTCCTCTGACATCATGTGGTTAATTGTCTCGTCGACACCTGAGAGCAGATACTTATGATAAGGCCCGACTAATCCAGCTGCTTTGGCTTGTGCTTGACGCAAGCGGCGTGCAGCTTCTTCTTTAGCTTCCATAGGCAGAACCTGGGTTTGGGTATAATCAGGTCGATAAAGGCTTATGAGGTTAAGTGCTTTTGCCATGTGCTTAAAGGTCGTTGTGTAATCATAAAGCTCAGCGAGATTGAGCACGTTATAGACTTGAACCGTAGTTGAAAGCATCATGACACTGATGCGTAGCTTTTCGGCTTCTTGGTCTAGCATTCTGAGATTCTCATCAATTACTTTCCAGCGAGAATTCAGACGGATGTAATCATTCACAGGTCCAAAGCCGTCGACACTGCAGTAGAGACGAACCTCGGCAAATGCCGGCCAAAGCTCTTTGATCGGATTCGGAATACGAGTCATGTTGGTATTATAGCTGAGTACAATTTTATCAGCTCGCCCACTTTCAATACAAATTTTGAGCATTTCAGACATTCGAGACGCAAACAGTGGTTCGCCGCCTGCAAAGTGTAGATTATCGAGGGCACCTACTTTCATTCTTAAATCTTCCAGTACACCATCATCATCCACCCAGTCATAACGAGCGTACTTTGCCATTGCCGCAGGACCAAGTTGTTCGCTGGTGCCCTTCACCTCGTTCCAGTCTTTAAGCCAAGCCGCAGATGATGCGGGATGACACATGCGACATTCAAGATTGCAGACATTGCCAAGACGATAGTCAGCTGAACTAATAGCGAGCGGAATAGTGCCATCGGGTGCGGTATTCTGAGCGAGTTGAGAAAGGTCTTGGAGAAGTCGGGATTTTTCCAACTCAACTAGTCGGCGGCTGTTACCTCCATTGTGCTCGGTTGTGGCGCATCGCTGGCAAATTTTAGGAAATGTCCCCGCGAGCATTTCCAGGCGGATAGATTTCATAAAATCTGAATTCATAACCTCATTCAGCCCAGGTTTGTCCTGGATGCGAAATGGAAGTCCTTGGTTGTTAAGAATCGCCTCGTGAAATTCTTCAGCTGTACAACATAGTTGCATCTCTCCGCCGAGATTTACGAAACTGTGATTCCAGGCCAGAGGGCAAAACGTCTTACTAATTTTTTCTACCATAACTGAACAGTGCTCTTTGGAAGAAAACAACATGCCATTTAATAAATTAGGGCGATAGAATTCACTCTATCTTTAGCTCTCGTAAAAACAAAGAGAAACTTATGCCACCAGTGTTGCCACTAGAATCTCAAAATCTCGCTGATCTCGACAAGATGGGTGCTATCCTCAACGCGGATCAAGTATTTTGTATGATCCCTTGGGTTCATTTGCATGTAATGCCAAATTCAGCCGTCATTCCTTGTTGCGTTTGGCCATATCAAGACAAATTTGGAGACGGGAAGACTCAGGATGTCGGTAGTATTTGGAATAGTGAAAAATATCGCGAGCTTCGCAAGAACATGCTGGCAGGCAAAGCTTCAGCTGGCTGTGAGCACTGCTATGCTTTGGATAAAGCCGGTTTTGGAAGCATGAGACAAAGCAATAATAATCGTTTTGCTCACTTAGCATCTACCTTGGCACTGACTAACTCTGATGGCTCACACCCTGATTTAAAACTCAAATACATTGATATCCGTTTTAGTAACTTATGTAATTTTCGTTGCCGCGGATGTGGACCCGATTTGAGCAGTGCTTGGTACGAGGATCATCAACAGCTTTATAATTACAAAAGTGATAAAGCACGCGTCTCAAGCATCGCAACCGACTCGCCAACATTTTGGGAAGAATTAAAAACAATGATCCCTGATGCCGAAGAAATTTACTTTGGTGGTGGTGAACCTCTCATTACACGAGAGCATTTTGAAGTTCTTAAACTTTTAATAGCTCAAAACAAAACCGATGTGCGCCTGTCGTACAATACGAATCTAAGTACTCTGGCCTATGGGAATCAAGACTTGGCTCGCATGTGGTCACACTTCAAAGAAGTTGTTATCGGAATAAGCCTTGATGATATTGGTCCTCGTGCCGAATATTTTAGAAAGGGAACCGATTGGAATACGATTGTCGCTAATATGCGACGCCTCGTGGAGGATTTTCCAGGCATTCGCCGTTACATTAACTGCACCGTGAGTGTTCATAATGTGTACTATTTACCCGAAATAATAGAATGGCTAACTTTCACAGGACTCATGGGACCTAATGAATTCAATGTTAATATGTTGCTAGACCCAATCGAATACGTGATTCAAACCCTACCTCTCGACCTCAAAGAAAAAACAACCAGAAAATTGAACGCTTATGTAGATAAAAATAATAATCGTGAGGATTGGCAAAAACTAACGGCAACAGTTCGCAATGTGATTAAATTTATGAATGAAAAAGATTCTTCTGAGCAAAATGCGCAATTCCGTGAACGGACAAGTGCTCTTGATAGAATCCGCGGTGAGAGTTTTATAGAAACTTTTCCGGAGCTTAAGAGAATGTTGGAGGACACATAGTGCCGGCTGGTACTCTGAATTCAAGAGAGTCCAAAAGGGTTGTGAATGGCAAGAAACCCAGACTACCCGCTTGGTTCAGAGGCCTCTTGTTGAGTTGTGCAGAGACTCCTTGGCTCGTGAAGCTTCTACGTTCACCTGTTCAGTTTTTTTACAAGTGTATCTTGACTGAGGTTGTTCGCGTACGTCTCCCAGTGGGAGTGCGTGTACTTGTTCGCCATTCAGTTTTAGAAAAAGAATTTAACCCCTTTCTATCTGACTTGGATCTCACAATTGTTGTGCCCGATGAGCAATCAATAAAAAGTGTTGCGTTAGCAATTCCACAATTACTTACACTATTTCCGATGCTAGACGTTCCGGAAATTCATACTGCGCAAGAAGAGGCCAGGCTTGAACAACTGCAATTGAAATGGAGTAAACTCTTCTTGGAAGTTTGGTTTTTACGAAAGCTTGGGTGGATCAAGCGTGACCTTAGGCTCAACACAGAAGAATTTGAGGTTAGGAAGTTAGAAATTTCATTAAAAAAAATTGAAAAAAAATTAGGGATGACCCCTTGGCAACAGGAGGTTCAACTCAACTCATTCGAAGTACTCTCATCTATAATTCAGCACGAAGAAGACGTGGTGATGGTTTGCTCTCGTCTACCCTATCTTGCAATTGAGGGTAGTGGGGATTTGATTATGATTCTTTCTCATAAAGAGTTTACTCGGTTCACAAGCTTTTTTCCGAATGAAAAAGAAGTAGAAGGCCAAAGTCTAGAATGGTATGAAGCTAAAAGAGCGCTCGCCTACTACGAGCTTTTATTGGCAAAAAACAAACTTAGGCTTACCCTGGATCGCGATATTGATTATGAACGTGTCGCGTGGGTTAAGGGCCTGGAACTTGAGATAGAGGCTTGTCGTATCAAATCCCTGGACGGATAAATTTTCTAAAAAAACACTCTCAACGCCGTTCCGGCTTCAGTGGGGAAAATTTTCTGCACAATATTGTCTTCCTCTTCCACCCAGTAGAGAGGCGCGTTGACAAAGAAATCCCACTCCACGTCTTTCACCAGTGACCAAGAGAGACGGCCGATGCCATAGGTGAAGCTCGTCTTGAAATCGTGGATGACCGTCGCGGATAGCTTAACCAAGGGGTGGGCTTCGTAGGTTTGTGCCACGGCAAAAAACCATTCGTAGGGAAGCAAACGATCACTTGCTAGAGCTGGGTTTGTGAGGATGTACTCATCGTCTTGCTCTTGATAACCAGCTTCGAGCCGCAGATGCCATTCAGCGGTCAACTGACTATCGTAACCGACAAGAGCATCGATGAGGTTCTCACTGGGTTTGCTCGTTGTGAAGGCGGATGAGTAGAGGAGCTGACTGAATACCATGTCATCGCCCCAGATATAGTTGAGCTGACCGCCGGCCTTGTTACGCTTTTGGTCTTGGCCAAGAACATAGTCAACTTGCCAGTTTTCTCCGGGCTTCCATTCTCCGTGCATCCACAGGGTCTGGGTGATCTGGTTTTCATAATCGTCGAGGTTCTTGTTTCCGAGAAGGTAGAAGTTGAGGGAGGAATCGTTGCTGGGAAAGAATGAGGCCTTAAAACCATCGTTACCTTGGGCCACATTGCTTTGTGAGGTGAGGCCTAAGGGTTGGTTGAACGGATTCACCGGATTGAAGATCTCGCCAGTGCCGTAGTTGATGTACATACGGCCAAACACGAAGCGCGAATCTTCGTTATTGAGTTCGTAGTAGAGCTTGTTGATCACGAGATCAGTTTGTGAGTCGCCTTCTTGTTCGGAATGATCGAGACGAAAGACGTCGCGCGCGACGAGTTTACGTGGAAAGTTGATGAGCTGAGGGGCGAGGTAGCCTTGTTGGTAGAGCTCGGATTGCGCGTATCGACCGAAGATATTTGTTTCCACCCTCGAGTCAAAGTACTCCGCTTTGAGGTTAAGATTCCCGGTCGCTACGTTGAACTGTGATTCTTGCCAATCTTGTTCTAATGGAAAGCGTTTGGCAGAGGACTGGTTCCAGAGTTTTCGTGCTTGGCCCTCAAGATTGCCACTCATCTCAAACTTAAACGATGAGTCCTCTTCTGGCTCAGCCTCCGGCTCTACGACAGGAGCGACGGCCACAGGCTTAGTTTTTACTTTGGGCTTAGGGGCACTGATCTTTTTTCTTTGGAGAGGTACTGTTCCACGTCGAGCTGGTGTCTGTGCCCAGCTAACATCCAAGAGGAATGGTAAAATCAACCACCAGAAACGCATGTTAGTTATCCGTTAATTTTTTCATAGTGAAGTGGTCTTTAGAGAATTTGACTTTGAAGGCCAGCTTCTTATAAACCAAAATCGTCTTGCGACCCTGCTCTTTATGAGGTGTCATTTCCCAATGCGAAGGAACTTTATGTCCATCGAAGACCTTTACGTCAGACAGGGCTAGTGTGCGAATCAGCGTTCCTTTCTTGTCGTAGTAGCGGTGATAGCGCGGCAGGCAGTCTTTTTTATCGGCCAGTGTGAGAATCCGCGGCCAGATCACTTTCGAGTCTGACTTGGCGATGTTATCGATAACTTTGTAAGTCATCTTGCCGATCTTTTCGTCAGGTTTGAAAGTGTGAGTGTAGTCCTCGTACATACTGGAAGCTTTCAGCAAATCGTCGTTGGTGAAGTCCGAGCCCATCCAGCTTGCGAGTAACATAGATGGAGAAACGGTGACTTTGCGCTTTAACTTCGGGAAGTAGTTCCACATATTGTTGCCAAGACGTAGGGTTCCGATTCCCTTTTCTTTTGCCGGTGCATCGATAAAAGTCAGAGCGTCGTCTTTACCTTTCACATCCGTGCGAATTTCAAGTTCACGTTGCCAGGTGGGCGTGGTGATCTTCATGCTGAGTTCAGACCTTGATTGGTCACCACGCATCTGCTGCTCCATGTACTGCAACCAGTGATCGGCTGACTTTACGGGCGCACCACCGATGAGGACGCAGGCGAAAAGTTCTTTTCTCATGGATGACTTCCTTCTTTCAGCTGACCGTCGTTAATGTTGAGGACACGCTTGACCTGCGAGATGAGTCGCGGGTCATGCGTTGAAAAAACAAAAGTAAGCTTGAATTCTTCGTTCAACCTCTTAAAAAGATCAATGATGTCTTGAGCTGTTTTTGAATCTAAGTTGGCGGTGGGTTCATCTGCCAAGATAAGAGAGGGGCGACCGGCCACAGCGCGAGCAATGGCCACACGCTGTTGTTGGCCACCTGAGAGTTGGCGTGGATAACGATTGAATTTATCTCCTAGGCCTACTTGGGTCATGGCCCAGGCCGTCTTCTCGTCGATCTCTTTTTGCGGCATCCCACGCATCTGCAAAGGCAGTTCAACATTCTCGCGAGCGGTGAGAACCGGTAGCAGTTGGTAGTCTTGAAACACAAATCCCATATTCGCAAGACGGTGAGCCGTGCGCTCTTCCATGGAGAGATGCTGAATCTCTTTCCCACGATGGAGAATTGATCCTGAAGTCGGACCGAGCAAACCTGCCAGCAAATTAAGCAAAGTTGTCTTACCTGATCCAGATGGCCCGACCACGGCTATGAAATCACCTTCGAGAATCTTGAGATCCACATTTTGTGTGGCATGGACGAGCTGATCACCCGTGCCGTAGGTTTTGGTGAGTTTATTCATTTCAATCAGCACGACGGCTCCTTTGAATGATCCGTTGTATTGGAAAGATAAGGCTTAGGGTCAGAAAGAAAAACACCAAGAGTGGTGCCTGCCATGAGTACTGGTGGTGATGCCAAAGACGCACTTTGGGAATGATTGCCATACCGCCCATCATGATGTCTTTGCCGCCAGTGAAGAGCTTGAGGCTGATGGGAACAGCGTTGAAGAACGAGGTCACTAGATTGCCAAAAATAATTCCGGCGCCGATGCCGACGATCCCGAGCATGATCACTTCAATCCCAAGAGAGAGAGCGATCCAGCTTGAGCGCGCGCCGATAACGTTCAGCGAGTAGAATTCCTTTTCTCTCTCGAGAAAAGTGATCATTAGAGTGTTGCCCATACCAAGGCTGATCACCACTACGATGATCACAGCAACGATCCAAGTGAAGATGTCGATGAAGTTAATCGAGCCGTAGATTTCAGGCAGGATAGTGCTCCAGGGTACGACTTCAGTGTCTGCGGGGGCTGGTGGTAGTGGTTGACCAAAATCACCGAAGCTGATCAATTGATGGAAACGATCATCGGGGATGACGGCCAGTGTGCGCGCGCTGTGGAGGCCAGTGAAAGCGAGATTCTCTTCCATGTCGCCGCCACCGAAATTCATCAAACCGACGAGCTTGAACATATCATTGGCCACTGATCCATCCAGTGCTTGTCCAAAGATCGCAACTTCATCACCCAGCTTAACACCGAGTTTGCGCGCGAGCTTTTCACCGAGAAGAATTTCGTTATGCCCGTTTTCGGCAAGGAAGCGTCCTTGCGAGAGGGCCTTACTTACTTTTGAGAGCCTGAGTTCGTTCTCAGGTGAGAGACCTGTAAGAAGAGTTCCTAATGTTTTGCGTGGCCCAGAAAGGAAAATGGGCAGCGTAATCCGTCGCACATAGTTTTCAAGCGGAAGCGTTTTAACTTGGTCTTCGCCCAAGGTGTAGTTGGCGTCGAATTTCTTTTTATCGCTGTCAGGGTAATAACCCTGTGCCACGACTTGGTGAGTGCCAAAATACTGCGCGAGGAACTCAGACACGATTTCTTTCGATGCAGAAGAAGAGAAGTTGAGTGCAAAAATAATATAGCCCGTACCGAAGGCAAGGCCGAGAGCCATGATCACCGTTCGAAGCGGGTGGCGTCCGAGGTTGCGCCAAGAAAATTTCAGTAGGAAGCGTTGGCGACTCATGTGACGGCCTCCGCTTTTTTAACAACACTTCTCACGGCAAAGCCGTAACTCAGGAACATGATAAAGACGACGAAGCCGTAGGTGACGAAGAGTTGTTTGGCGAGCAAGAGAGGGTAGATGGCAGTCGGGAGTTGGATGCCCGCGCGCTCGAGTCCCTGGCCTTGGGCCAGTTCACGGAAATGAATTCCAGTTTTTGAATTGATGCTAATGATGATGATGAGAACAATCGACGCGGCCGTGGCTGACAGCAGTGTCATGATGCCCGCTTCAAACATGCCTAATCGCCAGATCGTCTTGCGGGGAACACCAATAGTCGACATCATACGTATTTCGCCGAGACGCTCCTGCCAGAGCATGCTGACGGGTGTGAGAATTGTCACAGTTACAGTGATAGCGATGATGATGAAAAAGAAACGGATGAGGCCTTCGTGAAAATCCAGCACCACTCCCATTTCAGGATTGATTTGTTTCCACGAACGTAATTCTGTTTTAGAAGTGCGTGCGGCTTGCTCCATCGTTTCTTGGCCTGACGGCAGATCCTTTGTCATCACAACCACTCGATGAATCATGGTGCGTGGATCGGCGACACCGAAGAGGTATTCTTCGACGATATCACCGCTAACGTAGGCGTAGCGACGCTCGAAGGTGCGGCCGTTGTGGTGGTAGATCGCTAGAACGGGAAGAAGCTCGCTGCGCAGTTCACCTTTGGCATCTTGGAAATTCATCACGAGGTTATCGCCCACGACGTACTGAAAACGTTCTGCAGTCTCACGTCCGATAACGATGCCGCGTTCATTATTCGTGGGCCAACTTCCGCTATCGAGATGCGAGCCAATATCCATGGTTTTTTGGTGAAGTGCAAAGTCTACGCCCACCACTTGCAAGGCAGCGTTTCCGTAAGGGCCTGAAAGGTAGCCGTCGAGAACGAGCTCTGGGGAGTACGAAAGAATTTTTTTGTCCTGGAGTGCTTTCTCAAAACTTGCGTCCCACACTCTCGGACTCAGTGGATCTGTCGTATCGGCGTAGTTAGCTTCTTGCAATTGCCAGTAGCCAACGTTACCGACTACCACGGCTTTTTCGATCTGGTGATTCATGCCATCAAAGAAGGCGAGAATCCACACGGCCATGACGACAGAAAGTGAAACAGAGAGACCAATAAAAAAACTGCGACCGCGGTTGCGATTGACGTTCTTTTTGGCGAGTTTAAAGAGGTAGCTATTGGTGGTTTTCAATGCTCCGATTCTACCACTAGGAGATGATGTTCAGTGAAAGAATCCGGCTATGATGCAGCTTGCTAAGTGAGACGAACTTTTAATGCATGTTCACGGCAAAGAGCGATTTCTTGATCGGTGATTTCGCCGGTGTGCCCCATGATAGCCGACAGACGAATGCCGTGTTTGCGAGCAAGTTGGTCAATCTCAATAACTTTATCGTAATCGAGTTCACGGGAGAGGCTAAAATTTTCAAAACGCCCTTCCATGGCCAACAGCGCAGTTTCTGCCAAACACGCGTACACAGCACCACCTTCCAGATTAAGCGTTTTGCCAATTTTAACTTGCCCAGGTAACTCAACTTCACCACTGGCGATCACGAGCACATCTGGCCTAGTCGAGACGTCATCAAGACCCAAATCAAACGGGCGACTGACATCGCAGATCACCGCACCTGGTTTCACCTTGGCGATATCCATCACCTTCTCACCTTGCGCCGAAGTCGAGGTGATGATGAGATCGCAATCCGGGGTGTACTTGTCGGGATGAGTTGATCCAATGATTTCTGTATTGGGACAATGACCTTTCATTTCATCAACGAGATCAAGAACTTTGTAAGGGCGAGGGGCCACCAAAATGACCTTTTCCCACTGATGACAAAGGTGGCGCACACAGACTTTGCCAATACTTCCAGTAGCGCCAATCACCATGGCGGTACCCTGATAGCGACCATCGGCTCCTTTTTTAACGAGATCCATTCGCTCAAGGCCGTAACTTGCCGCCCACAAAGTGGCCGCAGCTGAGAGTGAGTTTCCGGTGGTGACGGGAATAGGGGAGCGATTGGCGATAGTCACACCGGCATCACCCACGATCTTGGTGTACGCCCCTAGGCCAATAATGTTTGTGCCACGGCTATGGGCGAGTAAGCAGAGCTGATGAATCCGACGATAGATACTCTCAGGATCCTGGCGTAGCAGTTGTTTGGGAGTGGCAGGCAAGACGTAGAGTTCGCCTTCAACTTCTTGTCCGTTGAATTCTGATTTGATGCCGTTCATCTTGCAGTAGTAAAAGCCGGGAACCTTGCCCATCATTTTTTCTATGCCGCGTGCGATAGGCAGGTTGCTAAAATTCTTCATTCCCGGGACAAGAAAAAGTTGCTTTTGTGTCAGCGGATGAATCACAAAAGCAAACTGCGCTGTCTTTGATTTTGTTTCCGTTTCTATGATCGTCGGATGGGCCTCAAGAGAGCGCACTTCTTGTAAAAGTGTTTCCTCATCAAGAACTTTATCAGGTTGATGGGCCAAGAAAAGAGCTTCCAGAGCCGCACAGCCAATCTCAGGATGGGCGGGAAATTCAGGGAAACAACTGATGATTCGTCCGGCACCCGCGGCAACGAGCTTTTCTTTGGTGAAGCGGTCTAAAGAGTCAACGATGACGGTTTTTCCCTCGAGTGGCCAGAGTTTCACGTAGTCGAGTTGAGTCTTGTGGATAATATAAACATCGCAGCGGTGAAACTCACGCATCAGGGGCGTGCGAAAAATAAGTGCGTCGTAATCCTTAGTAAATTTCTTCCCGACCGATACTTTCATCAAAGCGGGAGTGAGACGCCCCATAGCTTTCGTCAGTTGGCGTGAAGAGTGCATGAGTTTTGGAATGCCAAGAGAGAAATACAGATCGGCAAATACCAAATCCGAGGTGTGCTCCTCAAAGAAATGTAAGAAGTCCGCTTGAAAGATCCCGCAGAAGAAGCCAATTTTTTTCTGACTCAAGAGCAAAGGCTCACGCTTCAATAAACTTTTGAGCGCCCACAAAAACGAGGTTTTTCTGAGTAAGGTTCCGTCGGCCACAGGTGTTGTACCAGCTGCTTCACGGAGTTGTTTATAGACCGGATGAATGATTGTCTCGCGACCAATTTTTAAGATAGGTGGAAAGCCGGCGACGGCAAAGGCGTCGCACTCATGACGAAAATTTTTGAGTAAATGGAGGGCGAGATCCACGTTGGCATCCACACCGAGCCGCTTCAGTCGATAATCCTCACCTTTAAAACTAAATTTTGCATCGTAGTTTTCACTCGATGGCCCGTAGGCGACTTTGATGATCTCTTTCATTCGAAAAGCCCCCGCGCACCTTCTACCAGCTTTGGGAGGTAGTCGCTGAAGAGCGGAGCCTTGAGGTTCGGAAAATCTTCGTCGACATGCTCGCGGGAGAAGCTCGCTGTTGAGTAAAGATAAGGAGCCACTTCACGTGGAATTCCTACCAGCGGCAAGACGGGATTAAAAAGACGCGTCTCTGGCATACGACGAACCATGAGGGGCACGCTGTAGGCCTTAAGTGACTCGCGCAAAAAATTTTCCACGAGGAGATTTTCTTGTGAAACCAAATGATAGGAACGCAGCTCATGCGCGCTGGGTTTTTCCACCATGGTGGTAAGCCAGTCAGCGAGAATATTAACAGGCAGCAAGGGAACTTGTGCTCCCTGCCGTCCGACAATCGGAAAAAAGGGCATCCTGCGAGTTAGACTTTTCCATTTCCTCATCTGATTAAAGAGACGAAAGAAAAAATAAGGTCCATCAATTTTATCCATCGCTCCTGTGAGCGAGTCGCCCACAATCACACCTGGACGATAGATGCGAACTTTTGTTGGACCCCAAGCAGCTTGGCGCACGATGCTTTCGGCCTGCAATTTAGTTTGGGCGTAATGATCAGCGAGCTTGCTCGTGGCATCGATCTGGTCTTCTCCCACATGGCCTTGGCAGTGAGAATTGACAGCGTAGGTACTGATATAATGAAAGTAGGGCAAGCGGTTCAAACGTTGTGCAAACCAAACCATGTTCTGGGTGCCAATGACGTTGTTGGTGTAAGCCTCCTCTAGTGGGATGGCAAGATCGTAGGTCCCCGCGAGATGAATGACCGCATCTGTTTCTTGCAGGATTGCTTCGGTGCCAGCTACACGAACGACCACATCATTGCGAGAAATATCGGCTTCAATGAAATGAACATTCGGAAGGTCGCGAAAAGTTTTCTTAGCGCGTGCCAAACTACTCGGACGGATGAGGAGTCCGATCTTATGTCCCTTCGCCGCCAGCGCGTGGGTGAGTCGACGTCCAATAAAACCAGTCGCACCGGTCAGGAGGATATTCATTGGAGCTTCGGAATTTCTTCCAGGTTATGACCTGAGTCATAAAGCATCTGATCATTGACAGCGCAAACGCGCAGGCATTGGGGAACCAGGCGGATGGAGTAACTGGTGTCATGCGTAAACTGCTCGCCGTCTCCAAAAAAACTCATGGGCCCTGCGGTCAGTGGAGTAAGAGTGAGGTTATTGGTCTCGAAGGTCGTTACATTTTCTCCGTGCGCCGGCATGCCCGTGCGAAGAATACGAACGATGCATTGAATGAAGCTCATCTTGTCTTGATGATGGAAGACCGTGACGTTGAATGTTCCGTCAGTATTATTTGTTTCCGGTGCCACACGAAATTTTCCACCAAGGAGCGGCTGGTTATTCACAAGAATGAGCGGGCTGGTCACCACGTCTAATTCTGGCGCGTCAGTTGAGCTGACTCGAATGTCTTGCAGAGGGAAAGGTCTTGTCATGAGATGTTGCAGCAAAGTGAAACCGTAGATATCACTGCCCAACGTGTGCATGAGATTCTTAAAAATCTGACCGGTCTTTCGTTTTTCGTTAATTTCCTGTGCAACGATAGCAGCGATCCCGAGTCCGCCGTTGGAAACCATAGCGCGACCGTTTACTTCGATCACATCCACCAGGCGCGTGTGTTGAGCGTGAAAGACGTTGGCAATTTTGCGGATGCTTGGAGTAAGACCCAATCCACCGGCAAAATCATTGGCGGTGCCTGATGGAATAACCATTAAACGTGTTTCTTGATGAAGCAGTTTTTGTGCGATGGTGTTGGCAGTTCCGTCACCACCGACTGAGAAAACATACTCTTTGCCCGTTTTGAGATCGTCATCAAGGCTCGTGAGGAGTTCTTCGCGAGATTTCGGGTAACGGAAAGTCACATCGTGGCGAAAAAAGAATTTACGCAACTCACTCTCTGAGTGAGGAAGACCACCGCGGCCCGCCTTGGAGTTGTGATAAAAAACGATAGAAGCCATAGGTTAGATTCTAGCCCCTAAAGCCCTGTGGATGAGGGCAACTGGAAATACTTACATAGGACGGAGTGCTTCCTGACTAATTAAGTCATTTCTAGCACTTGGGGCGCTTCTAGCTATACTTGTAGGTATGCTGGCACCCCTGTTTTGGCAAAAAATCGTCGTCATGATTCTCCCTCTTATCGTGGGTGGAATTTTGCATATGCTGGTGGTGAGATTTGATCATTTCTCATTCCTCAAAATCCCTCTACATTTGCAGGCTTTAGGAGCAAACAAGACCTGGCGTGGGGTGGTTGTCATGCCCTTACTTACGGTGCTGGGAATGTGGCCAGCTGAAGTCTTAGATGCGCTCTGGAATACAGGTCTTCTGACGGGCCATTCTATGCTGGGATTAGGACTGGCCTTGGGACTTGGCTACGTAATTTCTGAGCTACCAAATTCTTACGTCAAACGCCGCATGGGCATCAAGCCGGGCGAGACGTCCGAGCGTTTTCCATGGCTCTTTTCTTTTCTTGATCAGACCGACTCGGCCGTGGGCTGCATCATCGTCTATGCCCTTTTTGGCATTGGCGATGGTGCTTTGTGGACCGTGCTCTTTTTCTTCGGGGCGATCGTTCATGTGGTGGTTAATTTAATTTTGTGGGCCTGCGGTTTACGCCGCCAACCTCTGTGAGAACTCTATGTTGAAGCGCTGGATGATTTATTTCAAAGAGATGTATCCGTTCAGCAGCTGGCTCGGAACATTCCTGTGTGGGTTCATGGTACTCACCGTGGCCTGGCGCCTGGGACGAATCGATCAACAGTTCGAGTGGCACACGCTGCTCGCGTGTGTGGGACTCTGTTTCTTCTCGCTGCTCTTGCGGGTCATGGATGAGTTTAAAGATTACGAATTAGATGTCCGACTTTTTCCCGATCGTCCGCTCCCGTCGGGTCGCGTGCTCAAGAGTGACCTGAAAGTTTTAGGTTGGGTTTGCGTGGCCGTCAGTATCGCCGTGTCGGTGTGGCACGAAGATGTACTTGGCATGGGCCTCGGGGTTTTGTTTTATTCGTACCTCATGCTGATCTGGTTTGGTCTCGAAAAGCAGATCCGCGCTTCATTGCCGTTAGCGTTGTATTCCCATCATCCCATTGTCCTCTTTCATTTTATGTATCTTTTGACGGCCTCCATGACCACCGCCACTGAAACTCGGGATGCGTATTATCTGCTGCCGATCTGCTTCATGTTCACCAACTGGGAAATCTCTCGCAAGATTAAGCAACCCCGTGATGAAAATGACTACGTCACCTATTCAAAGATCTGGGGACCGCGAGTGGCCGTTAGTCTCACACTCATCTTTCAGTCGATTGTTGCTGCCACGTCTTTCTTCTTATTGCATAAGATGGGAACAACAGCGCTTTGGTCCTGGAGCTACGGCGCAATCCAGCTCGTCCTCATGGCACCCTCGATCTACTTTTTGTTCACACTCAAAATCAATAAGCCTCTTAAGCAATGGGCCGAAGCTCAGATTTTATGGAACGTCATTTTCCTCCTGGTCGCGGGTTGGTGGGGATGATTCATCCGGTTCTCCCTCCCTCATTGGCTGAACGAGAGAGTGTGGGTGGCAAAGGCCATCAACTTTTGGCGTTGGTAGAGGCCGGTCAGCGTGTACCACCGTTTTTGATTCTTCCAACGGAAATCGGTGATGAGCTGGCGCGCACCGGGGATATTCCCACAGGAACCATGGTCGAAGTTTTTAGGCATGTAGATTCATGGCAGCCCCGCTGGCTCGCTGTGCGCTCTTCGGTCACAGGTGAAGATGGGCAAGGCGCGAGTTTCGCGGGCCTGTTCGAAACATTTCTCTATGTCACACGTGATCAGCTCGTAGAAAAAATCAAAGATGCTTATCTGGCGATTCAAAGTGATCGTGTGCGGGCCTACTGCAAAGAAAAAAATATCACGCAAGAACTCAAGATGGCGGTGGTGATTCAGAAGATGCTTGATCCGCGCGTTGCAGGTGTGGCTTTTAGTCGTTCTCCGGTGGCACCCACGGCCGATGTGGTGATTGATGCGGCTTGGGGAGTCGGTGAGGGTGTCGTGTCCGGGCTTGTTGAAACGGACCATTGGCGTGTGTCGCGCCTGGAAGAAGTTCTCATCGAACGCATCGCTGACAAAAAAACGGCGCTCGGGGCCCATCCGCAAGGCGGAACTCGCGGCATTGAAGTGCCAAGTGAGAAACAAACGATTCCGTGTCTGACCGAAAGCGAAGTCAACGAACTCGTCAAAGAGACTTTGCGTTTAGAGAAAAAACGCGGTCATCCTATTGATGTGGAATGGGCGTATGAAGGAGATCAACTCTATTTCCTGCAAGTGCGACCCATCACGCGGGAGTTTCCGCCGCTCAAAAGTTACACCGACACAAATCTCACGGAGTCATATCCAGGAGTCGTGTCTCCTTTCACGGCGAGTTTTGTGAAAATCGGCTACCGCAATGTGTTTGCTGAGTCTGCTGTTTTGCTGGGGGCCAAGGGAAAGCGTTTAGCAGAGTTGATGAGACACTACCAAAGTCTGGTAGCCGAGGTGGGCCATCATCTCTACTACGATCTCGAGCATTACTACGCTGTCTTGAGCGCGCTGCCCGGTGGTAAAAAGAATATAGAGAACTGGCATCGCATGATCGGTGGAAAAAAAGAGGGCATGGACGTGCCGGAGCTTTTGGCACCACTTGGAATTTGGGAACAAATCAAGGCTTTGTTAAAATTGATCCGTCTAATTTTGGCACAGGATCGCGTGCTGTCGCGTTTCAGCGAAAGCCTTGAAGTACATAAAAAAATTATTCGCGAGAAGGTGCACGCGACCAGAAGCGCTCAAGAAACCTTTCAATTGATTCATTCTACACTAGCTCGTCCCATGGGCTTTGGTCTCACCGCGCTGAACGACGTCATTCTCATGATCGGCGTGAAAGGCTTAGCGGCCCTGCTCGCCTCTCAAGGTAAAGGAGAAGAAATTCTCGCACCGATGTTGAAGACGGGTGAAGAAGTAGAATCTCTTAAACCACTCAGGGCCCTTAAGGTACTGATTGCGGACCTCCCGGAAGATTTTTGGCCAACATGGGTGGAGGTCACGCAAAACGCAGAGCTGTGGGGAGATATCTACGGACCTATTTGGGAGCAGCTTCGCCAGAAAGGTTGGGGACGTGAGGCCACACTACTTGCTGGATTTTTAGCGAGCTATGGGGATCGTTCCTTTGAAGAACTCAAACTTGAAAGTCCGACTCTGCGCCAATCGCCGAGCGATTTTGTGCGACTCATGCAGTTTATGCGACACTCGACGAAGGCCGAGCAACAAAAACATGAGAAGTTGGAGTTTTCCGTTGAGAGTTTTACCGGCTGGCGCCTTTGGGCGTGGAAGGCGTGTTGGAAAATGACCAAACGTTCGATTCACTGGCGCGAGCACACACGTTTGTTGCGTGGGCAGTTCTTTAATCTCGTTCGTGAAATGGTGGTACGAGGAGCCGAGCAGTTGCGCGCTGACTTTCCTGCGTTTCACACTTTCAAGCGCGATGATTTTTTTAATCCCAGCATGGATGATTATCTCGCTTTCGCTCAAGGAAAAATGAATGAGCAGGAACTTGTTCAACTCATGAGAGACAAGGCCGGCTGGCAAAGCGCTAAAGGTCCTTTTGCTGAGTTTTTAGTGGTAGGCAAGGATGAACTTCCTCTCTCCACAATTCCTGTCGCAGTGAATGTGGGTGATCTCGTGGGTCAAACGGCCGCCCAAGGAAAAGTGAGTGGACGTCCGCTGGTGCTGGAAAGCCCAACTGAGGCCATGGAGTACGGCGATCTGAGTGATTGTATTCTCGTCACGCGGCATACTGATCCAGCGTGGGTGTATATCATGAGCCAGTGCCGGGGACTTATTTCTGAAAAAGGATCATTGCTAAGTCATACGGCGATTATTGGTCGCGAGCTTTCGATTCCAACCTTGGTGGGAGTGCGAGGTGCTGTGAATGCTCTGCGTGGAGTGGAGCGGATCACGCTCGACGCAGATGCAGGAAAGGTTGAAATCAGTGGACATTAAAGGACCTAATAAAGGCGGTGTACTCGGTGACATCCGTGAATACATGGGTGATCCGTGGGCGTTCGTGAATGATTGCCATGAGAAGTATGGACATCGAGTAAAACTGCGCATGCTTCATCAGCGCGCTTATTTGCTATCACATGCCGATGACATCATGGCGATTCTGCAAGAGAAGCCGGATTCTTTTGTGAAAGGCCGCACGTTTAAAAAGCTGAAGCTTCTCTTGGGTGAAGGTCTGATCACCAGTGAAGGGGAGATGTGGAAAAAACAAAACCGACTCATGCGGCCGGTGTTTGGTTTGAAACACATGTACAATCTCGTGCCTTCTATTCAACAAATTATTACTGATCATTGTCAGTGGAAAGATCAGTCGACCGTCAACATTCATTCTGAGATGAATGAACTCACGCTAAAAATTATTGCGCGGACTTTGTTTGCTATGGATCTCTCAAAAGAGGCCCCGACGTTTCTTAAAGATGTCGAATTCATGATGCATTTTCTGATTAAACGTGTGCGCACACTGGCGTCACCTCCCATGTGGATGCCGCTGCCTTCTCATCGTGAGTTCTTCGCCGCTAGGGCGCGATTTGATGGTTTGATTGAAAGCTTGTTGCAGCAGCGTCGCCAGAAAGACGCCATCGCATCAAATGATCTGCTACAAATATTGATGGATGCTAAGGATGAAGACGGCCAGAGCATGAGCGATCAGCAGATCCGCGATGAGATCATTACCATTCTTATGGCGGGCCACGAAACCATTACGAACAGCATGGCCTGGGCCATGATTGAACTCGCAAAGCATCCTGAGTACCAGGAACGTTTGGCGCAAGAGTCACAAACCTTTTGGTTAGACGGTAAACTACAAGAAGCTTCTTTTAATAAAGTGAACTTGCATCTTGCTGTCATGGATGAAGGCATGCGCTTGTGGCCACCCGTTTGGGCTTTCATGCGCCAAGCGGGAAAAAACGTGAATGTGAACGGCCTGGAACTTAAAAAAGGCGACATCGTTTTCCTTATGCCCTTTTTTGCCCAGCGCTCGAAAGATTTTTGGCAAGATCCTCTTTCGTTTCGTCCGGAAAGATTTTTAGCGGGCGAGCGAGAGAAAGTAAAGGCCGGCGCCTATTTCCCTTTTGGGCTTGGGCCACGTATGTGTATTGGGAAAATTTTTGCGCAAGTGGAAGCTAAACTTATTCTTTCTAATCTTTGTAGTCAGTATAAGTGGGCCCTGCCTTCGCCGGAAAAACAAACCGTAGAAGCAGGCATTACTTTGCGTGCGACTAATAATATTCATCTCAGAGTGACCCAACGATGAGAATTGAAAAGCGCACAAATTGGGATGAAGCTTTCTTTCAAGATTGGGTAGATCAGCACAAAAAACTCTACGCAGGTGAGAAGCGCGTGCTGCTTGAATCAATTGATGACTACCGCGGACTGCTAAAAGACCCAATAGGCTTTCCACAAGACAAATGGATTGCACTCTCTCTCTATTCAGACAAAGAATTGCGCGCGCGCGTATTGGTTGTTGTTTCAGGCTATCGCCCTGAAGTGGCCAAAGTTGGCTTTGTTGAGAGTGACGATGCTCCTTTAGATTTTCGTTTTTTGTGGGATGAAGTGGAGAAAGCGGCGAGAGAGTTAGGGGCCAGCAAGCTCAAGGGCCCGATTAATATGCATTTCTTCGTCAGCTACCGTTGGAAGACCTGGAGCAAAGCTAAACCATTTTATGGTGAGCCTATGCATAAGCCTTATTATCCAGAGTTGTTTCGCGCTGTCGGCATGAACCAAGTCAAAACCTGGGATACCTTTCGTATTCGGTTTTGGCGTAGTAAGCGGCAGTACGGCGAGATTCGTGAAGCGAAGAAGCCTGAGCATCGCTTACATATTCGCGGTGTGGATATGTCACGCTTCGATGAAGAAATGGCCACCATTCACCAACTGTTTACGACTACTTTTAACGAGATGCCTGAGTTTGAACCGATACCCTTAGAGACGTTCAAGAAACTCTATGCAGGTTTCCGTCATATCATCAGTCCGTTGTTTGCTTTTATTATTGAGCATGACGGAAAGCCGGTGGCTTTTTGTGTGAATTTCATGGACCCTCACGCAATTATCTTGCAGTACCATCGTTTGCAAAAAAAACTGCCGAACAAGCTTGCACAATTATGGCTTCTCATACGTATTAAAATGAATTTTAGCCGTCTCTTGATCATGTACGTGGGCCGATTGCCGGCACCAGACGGAAAAGAGTTTAAGGGTATTCAGAGCTTGGTAGCAAAAAAGATGTTCTGGCCAGTAGCACTCTCACAACCGCACTTATTGATTTGTTATACCGCGGAAGATAGTCCGGCGCTGAAGAGTTACACCGAAGACCAAAAAGATATGATTTCGAAGTATGCGGTGTTCGGGAAGAATCTAAATCAGCTCTGAGCGTCGTCTGAAATACACGCCAAGATCATGAAAGCTCACATCAATAAATTCGTAACCTAAATCCCTTCCATCGATTTGAGATTGGTTGAACTGATCGATGAGTTCAAGCAACGTCGTGAGGTGGTGGGTTTGTAATGTCATGTGAAGTAGCCAATCACGGCGCTGATCTGTCGTGCGCAAATCAGCGCACGCAAGCAAAAGTCTTTCACGTAAATCGCGCGCATGTTGAGAGAGCTGAGCTTCATCCCAGTCTGTCGGCGGCGCTGATGGGTGGTGAGCACCAGGTGGTGCGAGAGACTTTTCCATACTCATTTTGAAGCAAATTTCAGGCCAGGAGAACCATTATGATCTCAAGGTCTTAGAGGCTCAACTTGTCCATTTCTTGGTCGTTTTCGTCGGTTAAGTGTCTAAAAATTCATCTTTTTTTTGCGGACTCCGAGAAGCCTTATAGGAGACTCCCATGTCAGCTACGAGCGCAAAACCAGTTTTCTTCCAATGGCAAAAGAGTCACGGTTACCCCGTGTTCTTGCGCATGGAACGAGAGCTGATGGAAGGGCGTTTGCAGAAACTCATCATCGATTTAGGTTTCCAGGAAATTCCGGAAGCTGATCACAGAAAAATTCCGGCCAATCGTCCGGGTACAAAAATTCTCACACTCAGTCGTGCCTCAACACGTGTGGCGCAGCAAGTGATGTTGCCGGACTCCATGGATAAATACGGCCATGAAGTGTTGTCATACCAAGGCAGCGCACATATTTATCTTTATCGCCGCTTGGGCATGATGGTGTTTTCACCGGCAAGCTCTATGTGGGAGCTTGGTCTTGTGAGTCAGCTTGAAACCACTGAAGACCTCATGGGCCTGCGTGTGATGCTGAATCGTTTTCTCGCATGGGCGCTCGCTCCCATGGGAGTGATTGGTTTTTGGGGTGTGGCCACTAACGAAGGTCTCGTCGCCATGAAGCAGTCGCAGTCTTTTGGTGAGATGGTGACTGTCGATGTAGAAAAGCGTGTGATGTTTTCTTCATCTGGCGTGACGCCACTGCAAGCAGGGTTTACGATTCTTCGCGCTGATAAAGTGGGACCTACTGGCCGTCGTTTAACACCAGAAGAATTGGTCAGCTTCTTGAGCACTTCAAACGTGTATCTAACTCACGGAAGCTTGCCTTTCACACTCAAGAAGGCCGCTTTGACTCTTGGTTCAGCCGTGCGCGGCGAGTGGAGCGGTCATTCAACACCAGCTGATGGGTTGTCGAACGCCTAAGCTCCCGCTACCATGATCCCATGACAAATTCTTGGATCGATCCTGTTTTCTTTGAACTGGGCCCTCTACAAGTGCGTTGGTATGGACTGATGTACGTGGCAGGCTTTGCTGTCGGCAGCTGGTTGCTCACGCGCCTGGCGAAGACGGGCTTCTGGCCACTCCCTAAAGAGAAAGTCGATCAGTACGTCACTGCTCTTATCGTAGGCATGTTTCTTGGCGCACGTACCGCTTACGTTTTTATCTACAACTGGGATTACTATTCTGGTCACATCAATGAAATCTTCCACGTCTGGCGCGGCGGGCTTTCATTCCATGGAGCCGTGTTTGGCATGTGCCTCGCAACCGCATGGTTTGCACGTAGAAACAAAGTCCATTGGTTTCAGATCGCTGACTGTATGGCAGTTGCTGGTCTACAAGGCATTTTCTTTGGGCGTATGGGTAACTTCATCAACGCTGAACTTTATGGCCGTGTAACAACCTCTCCCTTGGGAATCGTTTTCCCAGGCGCCGGTCCGTATCCCCGTCATGCTTCGCAGCTCTATGAAGGCATCATGGAAGGTATTGTTCTTGCGATCATCATTTACTTTGTTCATCGCCGCCAGCGCTACTACGGATTGGTGAGTTCTGTATTCCTCGTGGGCTACGGTGCGTTCCGTTTTATTGTTGAGTTTTTCCGTGAACCAGATTCACAACTCGGTTACTACTTCGGTGGTCTTACGATGGGGCAGATTTTGTGTTTGCTGATGTTGCCGTTGGCAGGTGTGCTGTACGCGTGGTCGCAGAAAGCGAAGATCCCGAATCCGCTGATGGCTAAGAATCCTTCAAGAGCTTAAGAGCATTCGCAGATACGTTGTTGGCCTGAACCATCACTGAACCAGCGGCCTGGAGTTTCAATTCGCCGCGGATCTTTTCCGATGTCTCATGAGCGAAGTCTGCATCCATGCGCTGAGACATCGATGCTGTTTCATTGAGTCTGCTGGTATCGAGATTACTTACTGTCGCCTGCATACGGTTTTGGATAGCGCCAAGTGCAGCTCTCGTTTTAGAAAGTTTTTCAATCCCTGCATCAATGTATCCGAGATTCAAGCGTGCTTCTTCTGCAGTTGGAATTGAAGAGTCGACGATCTGAAGACTGAATTCAGTAATGATCATTTTCGCGCGATCAACTTCCATTCGAGAAGTTTCATCGTTATGAAGACCAATCTGGTAAGTACGATCTTTCGTACTACGGAAAAGATTGTCACCGAGGAAATTCGCACTCTGAGTCGTTCGCTCGATTTCAGAACGGAGTGCCATGTACTCGAAGTTGATGTTAGCGCGATCGTCGTCAATGAGATGATCACTCGAAGCTTGTACCGAAAGTTCTTTCAGACGAACGAGCATGTTACCAATCTCGTTCAACGTGCCTTCGGCAATTTGGAATTCTGAGATCGCATCACTTGCGTTTCTCATCGCTTGATAATTAGATCTGATGTTTGATTTTTGTTTCGTGCCGATCGCTAACGATGCAGCATCGTCACTCGCATGACGTACACGAGTGCCTTGAGCAAGTTTGCCCGAAGCACTTTCGACGTTTCTGCTATGCTCGTTCATCGATCGATGAGCTTGCAACGCAGAGATGTTGGTATTAATACGCATCAGCTGGTCATGTTTTTTCTTCCGTGATTGAGTTTTGTCCTCGCGCATTCCATGCGTGAAAACGTTAGTAACTTATCGGAAAGACTAGGCTGCAAGTTGAGAAAATTACTGACTAAATCATTTTTGCTGGATTGGTTTTTACTTAATATTTGGAATGTTTTAACAGTAAGTTAGAGCGTTTTAGTCTTAGTGCCTGAGTGAGATGGTCGGGCATAAAAAATTCAAGTAATAGAGCTAAAGTCCGAGTGACCCGCTCAATGACTGAAAATCAACGTTTCTGCCTCTAAATTCGGCCAATTTTGATATCAACTCGTGCAAGTGGAAATTTCTTCCTGACACGTCCCTAAATGTCTTCAAGAATTCCAGGTAACTATCTAAAATCATTCACTTAAATTTAGTAAGAAAATTCAAACACTTTTAAATCAGCGCACCCCTGGGAGGAGGTAAAGTTAGAGGGTGAGAAAGTATAAAGGTTTTCTTAACCATGTTTAAATTTTCGTTACTCAACTTCATCTTCATGCTCCTCGTGAGCTTCGGTTGTAATAACCCGAAGGGAAGTTCTGTGATTGGTTCAAATCATACGCCGCTTCTCCAGCCGCCAGCAGCTTTCGCTTTCACGCAGATCCGCGCCGTTGACGGAAGTGTTCAGCTTCTTTGGCAGACATCGCCCCGCGCTGAGACCTATCAGTTTTTTACAGGCACTGACCCAGCTGCGATCACTACACCAATTACCTCCTGCTCGAACGATCGTGAGTCGTGCCAGCTCACTGGTCTCGATGCGAACACGCTCTACTATTACAGTGTGACGGCAACAAACTCTGCGGGCTCAAGAGTGATCACTTCGTCAGGTCGCTCACGCGCCGTGGGGAGTTTTGACATAAGTTCATCGACCGCCGGTGATGGATCGATTGTTTACAACTGGGGCGCATCGTCGAACGCCACGTCTTACAATCTGATTTACGGAACCGTCCCTGGTCTCTACCCACAAACTGTGACGAATATCACTTCGCCGTACACACTCACGGGTCTTACCAACGGAACAATGTACTACGCGCGCATCGTCGCTGTGAACACCGACAACGGTTACGCCCTAAACACCACAGAAGCATCTGAAAGACCCTTCGGTCCCTTGGTCGCTCCCACTGGGGTTGTTGCTACTGCAACTCCCGGCGTGATCACTCTTGACTGGAATGATCTTGGCGGAGCTACGAGCTACGAAATTTGGGATTCAACTGGCTCAACTCTGATTGGAACAAGTGTTACAAGTTCGTTCGCTCACAACCATGGCTCTAACGGCACAACATATACCTATAAGGTTCGCGGCCTCAATGGTTTTAACGGAGCATTTTCGGCAGTCGTGACAGCGCGATCTATCGCCGCTTTCGCCATTGGTTCCGTGGTCGCAGGCCCGCTACCTGGCCAAGTCACTGTGACCTGGCCCACGCCTGTGACGGGTGCGGCCTCTTACAATATTCGTTTTGGTTCAAACCCAGTGTCTCTTTCGTCGCAAGTGACAAACGTGACCTCGCCGTATGTTTTCTCCGGACTCACGGGTGGACTGACCTACTATTTCACGGTCGTCGCGACAAACCCTGTGGGTCTCGGCACGGCACAAAATTCTTCGAATCAACTTTCAGCGACGCCGGTCGCAGCGATCGCGGCGCCGACAGGTTTGACAGCTGTCGCGGCGCCCACGAGCGTGACATTGAACTGGAATATCGTACCAGGAGCTTCTCAGTACAATATCTACCGTGGGACATCGACGGGTTCATATGCATTCGTGAACAGCTCAGCGACAAATTCATTTATTGATACGGGCGCGACACCAGGCTCAACATACTTCTACGTTGTGCGCTCGTTTAATGGTCTTGAGTCTGGGAATTCGTTGGAAGTCTCCAAACAGCCGATAGCCAATTTTTCATTCTCATCATCCACTGTGGCCACCTTTGCTTCAGCTGATCTCGTGTGGGCCGCAGCGACGGGAGCCACGGGTTACGACATTCTCTATGGAACCACATCGGGTAGCTATACTAGCACCTCATTGAATCGCACCACACCAACTACACTCACGGGTCTGACGCCCGCGACAACTTACTACGTTGCGATCCGTGCGAAAAACTCTGCCGGGGGCGGAACAACGCTACTTAGTAATGAGCGCACGTTCACCACGTCGGCACAGTTTCCGACGGTGACCATAACAGGTTTCGGTCTCATCAATGTGGCGAATAGAGCTGCCTATACTCTTAGTGGTACGTGTACTGAAGACACTCGCGCAGTGACTTTAAACGTCGGAGGAGTGCCGGGGTCTACGGTATGTTCGTCGAACGCCTGGTCTGTCACGATGAACGTCACGGCGGCTCCTGAAAGTGCTGCGCTCTCTATTGTGGCCACTCACACGAACTCCGGTGGTAACAGTGACACAGACTCGAAAACAGTCATCAAAGATGCCACCAATCCTACAGTGGCGATTACCTCAAGCCCCGCCATTCGTGTGGCGAATGAAGCCGCGTATGTTGTCAGTGGCACATGTTCGGAAAATACGCGCACGGTAGATGTCTCTGTGGGTGGCATTAATGCCTCTCCCGTTTGTACTTCATTAGCTTGGTCAGCAACGATCAATACCTCGGGCCTTGCGGATGCGGGCTCGGTCACGATCACCGCGAATCTCACTGATGCAGCTGGTAACACCGCCACTCAAGCGAGTGTCTCGGTTGTCAAAGACACAGTCGCTCCTTCAGTGGCGATCAATTCAAGTCCAGTCATTAATAATGCCAATAAAGCGACCTATACTTTTAGTGGTACCTGTTCTGAGACTGGTGAAAACGTTGCTGTGAAAGTTGGCGCGATCACGGGAACTGTCCCTTGTACACTTTTGACTTGGACAGCAACTCTCAACGTGACATCGGTCGCAGATTCTCCGGGCGTGCTTGTGACCGCCGATCATTCTGACGATGCTGGAAACCCGGCGACTCAGGCAAGCACACTTGTGTTGAAAGATACCGTGAATCCATCGGTAACGATTGCATCCAGCCCCACCATCATCAACGCTAACAAAAATGCTTATCCCATCAGTGGTACCTGTTCCGAGAATACACGTACAGTAACAGTAAGTGTGGGCGGAGTGACCGCTACACCCAATTGTAGCGCATCAACTTGGTCCGCTTCACTTGATGTAAGTGGTCTTGCTGATGCTCCTTCAATTGCTGTGAGTGCGATTCATACTGATACCGCGGGGAACTCGTTGACGGCTTCAACCACCGTAGTCAAAAATACGGCGCTCCCGACTGTGGCGATCACTTCATCAACAGCAATCAATAACACGAACAAAAACGCCTATGTTGTTAGCGGTACCTGCTCGGAGGCGGGTCGAACCGTGGCCGTCGTTGTGGGTGGACTTGCCACAGGGAACCCTGTTTGTTCGTCTTCTGCCTGGACCACCACGATTAACGTGTCGGGTGTAACAGATTCCGCCAACGTCACCATCACGGCCGATCATTCAGACTCTGTTGGCAACAACGCAAATCAGGCCTCCACAACGGTAGTAAAAGACATTGTGATCCCAACTGTGTCTATCACTTCTAGTCCTGCGATTAATAACGCAAATAAAGATGCCTACACCATCAGTGGTGCATGTTCTGAAAATACTCGCAACGTTTCAGTGAATGTAGGCGGAGTGACCGCGACTCCTGTGTGCTCGGCTCTTGCTTGGACGACGACCTTAGTTGTAAGCGGCATTGCTGATAATGCGTCAGTTGCTGCGACAGCGTCTCATACAGATGCTGTAGGCAACGCCGCAACCGTGGCCTCAACAACGGTCGTGAAAGATACGGTCATCCCAACCGTGGCAATCACGGTTTATCCTGCGATTAATAGTGTCAATGATGCAGCTTACACGGTCAGCGGTACCTGCTCAGAAAATACGCGACAAGTCTCAGTCAACGTCGGTGGTGTGACGGCTACTCCGACATGTTCGTCATCTGCGTGGTCCACGACTCTCGATGTTTCAGGCGTAAGTGATGGCGGAGCAATTTCTATTACGGCCAATCATAGCGATGCTGTTGGAAATCCGGCGACACAAGCTTCAAGAACGGTTGTGAAGGATACTGCACTACCCACCGTGGCGATCACCAGCACTCCAGTCATTAATAACGCCAATAAAAATGCCTACACTTTCAGTGGTACATGTTCGGAGACAGGTCAAAACGTCTCCGTCGCCGTGGGGATCACTACAAGCTCTGTGATGTGTACACTTCTGACTTGGTCCGCGACCCTCAACGTATCTGGCAATGCGGATTCCTTGAGTCTTCTTATCACTGCGAACCATAGCGATGCAGTTGGAAACGCGGCAGTTCAAGCGGCGACAAGTTCAGTGAAAGATACTGTCATCCCCACAGTGGCGATTACCTCGAGCCCAGCAATCACGAACACCAACAAAGCGGCTTACGTTGTGAGTGGTACCTGTTCGGAAAATACCCGCGATGTTTCTGTGAATGTGGGCGGAGTCACGGCTACGCCTGCGTGTTCAACTCTTACGTGGTCAGCAACACTTGATGTGACAGGTGTCACCGATGGTGCTTCAGTTTCAATCACAGCGAATCATAGCGACTCAGCTGGAAACGCGGCAACCACTGCATCAACTACAGTTGTGAAAGACACCATCATTCCAACGGTAGCGATTACTTCAAGTCCAGTCATTAACAATACAAACAAAGCCGCTTACACCGTGAGTGGTACCTGTTCGGTGAATTCACGTCTGGTGACAGTTAATGTGGGTGGCATCCAAGTCACGCCAACATGTACGGCCTTGGCGTGGTCGACCACACTAAGTGTGACCGGCTTGGTGGATAATTCTTCTATTAGCATCACAGCTGATCATGATGATGCAGTTGGCAACGACGCCAACCAAGCCACGGCCTCTGTATTAAAAGACACTGTAGTTCCAACTGTTGCGATCACCTCATCGCCAGTGATTAATAACGCTAATAAAGCGGCCTATACTGTTGCGGGTACGTGTTCTGAAAACGGTAGAACAGTAAATGTGAGCGTAGGCGGCGTACCTGGAACACCGACGTGTTCTGCGGGAACATGGTCATCGACACTTGGAGTGACTGGTGTAAGCGATAGCGTGAGTGTATCGGTTTCTGCGACTCATTCAGATCTCGCTGGCAACGCAGCGACTCCAGCTTCAACGACTGTAGTAAAAGATACCTCGAATCCAACAGTGGCCATCACGTCGAGCCCTGTCATTAATAATACGAATAAAGCCGCATACACCGTTAGTGGAACGTGTTCAGAAAATACTCGTACAGTTTCGGTAAGCGTCGGTGGAGTGACTGGATCACCGACATGTACTGCCAGTGCCTGGAGTACAACACTAGATGTCACGCTCGTGGCCGACAATGCGAACGTTGCGATCACGGCAGATCATTCTGATGTGTCTGGTAACAACGCAACTCAAGCAACAGCTTCAGTACTTAAAGACACCGCCATTCCTACGGTGGCGATCACATCGAGCCCCGTCATTAATAATACCAACAAAGCCGCTTACGTTTTAAGTGGTACGTGTTCGGAAAATTCTCGTCAAGTAAGTGTTAGTGTTGGCGGTCTCGTGACCGGTACACCTACTTGTAGTTCGAACACCTGGAGCACCACTCTTGTTGTGACGACAGTGGCTGACAGTGCTTCGGTGGCAATCACAGCGAATCATATTGATGCTGCTAACAACGCTGCTACTCAAGCTTCAACCACGGTTTTAAAAGACACAGTTATCCCAACTGTGGCCATCACGTCATACCCAAGCATCAACGCAGGAAATGCTTCGGCCTATCCAGTGAGTGGAACTTGCTCTGAAAACGGAGTGACCGTTACGATTGCCGTCGGTGGAGTTCCAGGGACTCCAACTTGTACGGCCGGTGCTTGGTCATCAACGCTGAACGTTTCAGGTGTGGCCGATTCTCCAACCGTCGCCATCACGGCCAACCATGTCGACGTCGCTGGCAACGCGGCTACACAGGCCTCAAGATCCGTCGCAAAGGTCACAGGTCTTCCGACGGTAGCGATCACGTCGAGTCCAGCTATCAATAACACAAACAAAAATGCGTACCCAGTTAGTGGTACCTGTTCTGAAAATACCAGAACGGTTTCACTGAGCGTGGGCGGCGTTACTGCAACACCTGTCTGTACAACCAACGCTTGGTCAGCCTCTTTGAATGTATCCGGACTTGGAGATGGGGCCTCAATTGCCATCACCGCCGATCATGACGATTCTGTGGGCAACGATGCCAACCAGGCAACCACGACTGTATTGAAAGACACAGTCATACCAACGGTGGCCATCACGTCGAGTCCGGCGATCAACAACACAAACAAGGCGACTTATCCTGTTAGCGGTACATGTTCTGAGAACACTCAGACAGTATCTGTTGTTATTGGTGCTTTCTCTGGTACACCTGTTTGTACTGCGGGCGCTTGGTCTACCGTAATCAATGTTACAGGTGTGACTGATAATGCGTCGGTCACTATCACGGCCACACATAGCGATGCAGCCAGTAACGCGGCCACCCCGGCCACAACTAACGTTGTTAAAGACACGGTCATTCCAACTGTTACGATCTCATTAGCACCGTCTATCAATAACACAAATAAAGCGGCCTATCCTGTTAGTGGCGCGTGTTCAGAAAATACACGCCAAGTCAGCGTGAGTGTCGGTGGCGTTTCTGCTACTCCGACATGTGCGGCTTCAGCTTGGTCGACTTCCGTTGATGTGTCAGGAATTTCTGATAGTGCCACAGTCACAGTCACGGCGAACCATGCGGATGCTTCCGGCAACAATGCGACTCAAGCCAGCACGACAGTTGTGAAAGACACGGCGATCCCCACGGTGGCCATCACGTCGAGCCCGGCGATCAACAACACAAACAGATTAGCCTACACGGTGAGTGGTACGTGTTCTGAAAACGGACGTGCTGTAAGCGTGAACGTCGGCGGAGTCACGGGCTCGCCGAATTGTACGTCACTCGCGTGGACCGCAACTTTGAACGTCGATGGTGTTGCAGACAATGCAAGTGTTTCGATCACCGCCAACCATAGTGATGCTGCTGGGAACGCTGCCACACAAGCGTCGGCATCAGTAGTTAAAGACGTAGTCGTACCGACTGTCGCAATAACAGCTCCAGTGGCGATCAACATTGCTAATGAAGCGTCTTACCCAATCAGTGGTACCTGCTCTGAGAACACTCGAACAGTAACTGTGGTCGTGGGTGGCGTGAGCGGAACACCTACATGTTCTGCTGGTGCTTGGAGCACAAGCTTAGATGTGAGTGGGGTGGGAGATGGCGGATCGATCGCGATCACGGCCAATCATACAGATGCTGTTGGCAACAATGCAGTTCAGGCCTCAACGACAACCTCAAAAGACACATCCAATCCAACGGTGGCGATTACGTCGAGTACGGCGATTAACAATACCAATAAAGCGGCTTACCCAGTCAGTGGTACCTGCTCGGAGAATACTCGTACAGTGAGTGTTGTGGTCGGTGGAGTCTCTGCATCTCCAACTTGTACGGCCCTTGCCTGGTCCACTGCTGTGGATGTCACTGGCGTCAGTGATGGCCCATCGATTGCGATCACCGCCAATCATATTGATGCTGCCGGCAACGCCGCCACTCAAGCGTCTACGACTGTGCTCAAAGATACGGCCATTCCAACTGTCGCAATCACTTCTTCGCCCGCTATAAATAATGCTAATAGATTGGCTTACGTGGTCAGTGGAACGTGTTCTGAAAATACTCGCTCGGTGAGTGTAAACGTCGGCTCAGCCTCAGGCTCTGGAACATGTACGGCGCTGGCCTGGAGTGCAACGATCAACGCGAACTTAGTCTCAGATAGCGCGTCTGTTTCTGTCACCGCTCAGCATACAGATCTTGCAGGGAACGCGGCTACTATCGCCTCGACGACTGTGGTGAAAGATACTTCTAATCCAACAGTCGCCATTTCATCTTCACCGGTTATCAATCAGTCGAATAGTGCCGCTTACACAGTAAGTGGTACATGCTCCGAAAATACTATTGCGGTCACTGTTTCGGTTGGTGGAGTTGGGAGTTCTCCGGTTTGTACGACAGGCGCATGGTCAGCCACTGTTAACGCAAGCGGCTTGGCTGACTCGGGCTCAGTCTCGATCACCGCGAACCACACGGATGCGGCAGGGAACACGGCCACGCAGGCAAGTACGACGGTGGTGAAAGATACGGCGATCCCAACGGTGGCGATCACTTCAACGACGGCGATCAACAACGCGAACAGACTCGCTTACGTCGTGAGCGGAACCTGTTCAGAGAACGGTAGAGCTGTCGGTGTGGATGTGGGTGGTCGCACGGCAACACCAACATGTACGGCTCTCGCGTGGTCGGCCACGTTAAACATGAATCTTGTTTCTGATTCTGGCGCCGTAGCAGCGTCGGCTACGCACGTAGATGCCGCTGGAAACGCCGCGACCCCGGCCAGCACGACATTCTTAAAAGATACAGTGATCCCAACAGTGGCGATAACCTCATCACCACTCATCAATAATGCGAATAAAGCGGCCTACACGGTCAGCGGAACATGTTCTGAAAATACCCGCACAGTCAGTTTCACCATTGGGCTTCTGTCTGGAACTCCGACATGTACCGCCAGTGCTTGGTCTATCACTTTGGATGTAACAACTGTACCGGATGGCGCGAGCGTTTCAGTTACCGCCAACCATACTGACCTCGCGGGTAACGCCGCCACACAAGCATCCACAACAGTTGTGAAAGACACCTCGAATCCGACTGTGGCGATCACATCGAGTCCGGTCATTAATAACACAAACAAAGCCGCCTATACGGTAAGCGGTACGTGTTCAGAAAATACCCGTCAGGTTGCTGTTCTCGTAGGGGGCAGTGTCCCTGCTACGCCCACATGTAGCGCAGGTGCTTGGTCATCAACCTTGGATGTGACCGGCGTTTCTGACAGTGGTACTGTTGCCATCACGGCCAATCATACAGACGCTTCTGGTAACAATGCGACTCAAGCTTCAACAACCGTGTTGAAAGATACTGTGATCCCAACGGTTGCGATTACGTCTGCACCGGCCATTAATAATACAAATAAAGCGGCGTATCCAATCAGTGGTACCTGCTCTGAAAATACTCGCCAAGTTTCTGTTCTCATCGGTGGGTCTGTGAGTGCTACGCCAACCTGTACGGCAGGGGCGTGGTCTGCTTCCATGATTGTGACTGCGTTAGCGGATAATGCCTCAGTGTCTGTCACCGCGAACCACACAGATGCCGCTCTCAACGCAGCCACGACAGCATCTACGACCGTGGTGAAAGACACCGGTCTTCCAACGATTGCGATCAACTCACCGGCCATCATCAACAACGCTAACAAAGCTGCTTACACTGTCAACGGTACATGCTCAGAAACCGGCCGCACAGTTTCTGTAATGGTGGGCAACGTGAGTGCTTCGGACACATGTACACTTCTTAATTGGACCGTAACTGTTGATGCATCTTTCATTATTGACTCAGGGTCTGTACTGATAACAGCCGATCACGTTGATGCCGCCGGTAACAACGCCGTTCAAGCAGCGACCTCGACTGTTAAAGACACCGTCAATCCTACGGTTGCGCTCAACGCAGTTGTGGCGATCACCAATGCGAATAGAAACGCCTACACAGTCACTGGTACATGTTCAGAAAATACGCGCACAGTGACAGTAAGTATTGGTGGGGTTCCGGCAACACCAAGCTGCTCTGGTGGAACATGGACGACGGGTGCAATTAATGTCACGGGCGCACCTGATTCACTGACACTCGCTATTACTGCCAACCATTCTGACTCTGCTGGTAATACAGCGACAACGGCATCGACGACTGTGGTGAAAGACACCACGAACCCTACCGTTGCTATAACTTCTTCACCTACAATCAACATTGCCAACCGTTTGGCCTACACGGTGAGTGGAACGTGCTCTGAGAATACACGCGACGTAAGCGTTATGATCGGTACGGTATCGGCCACTCCGACATGTTCAGGCGGAACATGGACAACCGGCGCCATCAGTGTCACCGGGGCCACTGATTCAGCGACTCTTTCAATCACCGCCAACCATACCGACGCCGTCGGCAACGCTGCCACACAGGCCACAGCATCTGTCTTGAAAGATACCGTTGCTCCTACCGTAGCGTTTGCATCGGCCGCAGGAAACCCAGTCTACGCAGCCTTTGTGGTCAGAGCACTCTTTAGTGAGTCTGTCACTGGCGTTGCAGCTGGAGACTTCACTACATCAAATGCGACAACTTCTGGCTTCACAATAGTTTCAGCAACTACTTACGATATCAATGTGAACCCTTCTTCAGAAGGTGGCGTCACTGTTGATATGCCTGCCTCTGCTGCTTCGGACACGGCCGGCAACCCTAGCACTGCGGCAATACAGTTTTCTCGCGCGTATCAGTTACCGGCAATGTTGTCGTTCGCGAACACCTCAACCCATGATTTTGGAACAGTCGCCTCTGGCGGATTTGCCGATGTCACCATGCTCATTAACAAATCTGGTACGCCAAACGCGACGGCGGTCACCGAGATATCTCTTGCTGCCCCTTTTGCATTCAAAGGTGGATCATTCCCAGGCACCGGCGGTACCTGCACAACTACCATCGCCGGAACCTGCTCAATTGTTGTGACGTTCTCTCCAACTGCTGCCGGCAGCTTCAACGACTTCGTTCAATTACAGTACAACAACGCAAGCACAACGGTCTCGGTTTCTAGGGCGATTACCGGTACAGGCGTAGTACTCACTCCGACTCTTGTTGAAGTAGAAGGCCCCGGCGGGATCCTGATTAACCAATGTATCCCGTTCACGATCTACTCGAGAACAGCGTCTGGCCAGACCGCAAACGTATCGGCTAACCAAACGGTCAACCTCGTCGTGAACAACGGAGCTGGTGGCTTCTTCTCAAATGCCACCTGCGCTACGGCGGCTACATCAACCATCATTAACAACGGTACGAGCTCTCGGATCATTTACTTCCGCGCAACCACAGCGAACCAAAACCTTACGTTGGTATTTAACCCAGCGACTCTTACTTCAACGAGTAAACCCGTCAATACCTCTGCTAACCCGACAAGGATTTCGGTGAATCCACCGGCCGAACTTGAGATTGATGTTTGTAATCCGATTATTATTGATTTGGTAGATGCGAACGGTAACAAAGCAGGACGCGCCGTCGATGTGCAGGTGAACCTTACCGAAAACGGCAACGCTGTTTACTACAGTGATAGCCTTTGCACAGGCTCTATCACATCAACTACTTTGCCGGCGTTAACAGAAACGAAGACTGTTTATGTGAAAAATCCGACTGTGCAGGCGATTACCCTGACTTTTACAGACAACGCTGCAGTATTGTCTCCGGATACCGCAGCCGTATCTTTTGTGAATCTGCTCACATGGTGGAACACCGACTATACGAAACGAATCTCGATAACCCTCGATAATCTTGATCAAGCTGTAACACACACAGGTGTTCAGGTTCTTGTTCGATTAAAATCAAGTCGAATTAATTATTCGGACACCCTCGCGAATGGAACTGATATACGTTTTACGCTTGATGACCATACAACGGTTTTAAGCTACGACATTGAGTCATGGGATGCATCCGGCGAGAGTTTAGTTTGGGTTCGGATTCCATCGATTGCCGCCAGTGCACAGCAAGTGATCTACATGTATTACGACAATCCGTCTGCTACGTCCGCAGAAAATCCGACTGCCACCTGGAGCGGATTCGCTGGTGTCTGGAACATGGATAAAACCGGAGCTAACTACATTGACGGCACTGGATCTGGCAAAACAGGAACAACCCAGGGTGTAGTAACTGACGTGCAAGGTCCCACCGGAAATGCAATCGCCTTGAATGGCTCTTCTAACATAGACGTGGGTGCCAACCTTGCTACATTTATTGGTGCCAACTCGACAGTGTCCTTTTGGGAGCGAACGAATGTTGTGGGCAATAACTCATTCTGGCTTGCCCCGAGTGTGACAGGGGTTAGAGATGACAGCGGCTTTAATGAAATTTATTTTGGTTGGGTCAACGGTACTGGGCGGATTGGCATTAACGCTAGAAACGGAGCCTCTGCAACTTCGAACTTCGTCGTCAATGACAATAATTGGAGACATGTCAGCATGACGAGAAACTCAGCTACTGGTGCGGTAAGATTTTTTATCAATGGTGTTTTGAACGGAAGCGGTACCAGCGGTACGGGAGCAGTAACGACGTCATTTACTAAGTTTGGTGTGAGAACTTCAATAAACCCTGCTGGTAATACGTCTTACTTCAATGGCTCTCTCGATGGTATTCGTATTCGCAACACCATTCAAACAGATGCTCAGATCAGAGTCGAATACAAGTACTCAGTCGAATCAAACATCAGCTACGGAATAGTAGAGAATTTGTAGGCTGACTAAAAAGTGAAATTAACCACAGCGGCGTAGCCGAACATTTCATGAGTGAAGTTGACTTCGGCGTTGGGCGCGGAAGCGTATTGGTAGAAGCCCTTGATCAGGTAGCTCGTACCCAACGGACCGATCCACCCAAGTCGCGCGAAGCCCTCGGCTCCGGCGCCGGCCTCGGTGAGGATGTCGCCGCCCTCGACGGGGAAGAGCGCGAACGCTTTCGCGCCCACGCCCCACAAGAGGCCGATGCGTCGGCGCTGGTGCGCCGTCCACGACAAGCCGGCCTGGCCGAAGCTCGCCTTGATGACTTCGAAATCACCGGGTGACTTGTTGAAGTACAGCGGGCGTTCTTGTTGCATCACAAAGTACCCGATGCGAGTGTTTGTACCGGTCT
>JAKFUR010000099.1 GCA_021732585.1 Bacteriovoracaceae bacterium | reverse complement strand
CAACATTACTATGAAAACGGTGATCCCTGAACTCGATCCACTTGACTTTTACCGAGGAAAACTTGTGGGAAAAACGATTACTGTGATTTTTGATGATAAAGAAGATTTTATTTATTTTGAAACTTCTGCAGATGCATCTTCCGTGACGCTTAAAAGTAAGCAAAACGTACGGCCTGCGAGTAGCCGCTGGAATTTTGATTTCACTTGCTCCGTTCAATAAAGGGAATCGGTATTCCTGGGCCAGAGATAGTATTAGGCAAAAAAAGTATTATTTGAGGTCAGAGTGTTAACGCGAGAGTCGTTAAGTTTGTGATTTAAGATATTCAATTATCGATTTATTAATTGAAAATCAGCGCGGACATTACCAAGCCGCGCTCGCGAGCTTCATCATTCACCGCTTCTTGGAACCACTCCAATGTTCGGCAAGCTGATTTATCTTATCTAAAACAGCTTCCAACTCTTCACCGCGCCTAGTGAACTTGTAGCTAACCTTGGGTGGGATGGTAGCTTCTTGTCGCCTGTCTAAAATCCCCACACGCTCCAACATCCTTAGTCTTTCTGTCAGCACCTTTGCCGAAATGAGAGGCAATTGTTTTTTAATCTCACCGAATCTCATCTCGTGATGAGTTCGTATGAGCCATAGGATGTAGGTTGTCCACGGGCCAGATAAGATATTCAAAATCCCGTCCATAGGGCAGCGGACTGCGCTGTAATCACGCACATCGATCTTAACTACCTTGCTCATGGTTACTCCTAGGGAACTAGTTACTTTAAGGTACCTAGTTGTAAATAATAACCCGGCTTGTATATTAGAGAAACCAAGGAGATCATTTTATGAAACTATTCTATGCCACTGGCGCTTGCTCCCTCTCGCCCCACATCGTGCTACGGGAACTAGGAATTCCATTCGAACTTGTGAGAGTCGATCTAAAGACCAAAAAGACTCAGCACGGTGAAGATTTTGGTGGCATCTCCCCCAAGGGCTACGTTCCCCACATAATCCTCGATAGTGGAGAAGCTCTCACAGAGGGGGTTGCCATCGTTCAGTACTTTGCTGACCTAAAGCCGGAGAAGAACCTCGCTCCTCGATTGGGAACATTCGATCGGGTAAAACTCCAAGAGTGGCTTCATTACATCGGCACAGAACTGCACAAATCTCATTTTCCTCTCATCCATCCTGCAATGGTGGGCGCGACGGCGGAGGTGTACCGACTCAAACTTAGCAAGGGCTACGACTACATTTCAGACCATCTCAAAAAAAATAAATTTCTCATGGGCGATGATTTTACGGTCGCAGATGCTTATCTTTTTACTGTGCTTAACTGGGCAACTTTCGTGAAAATTGATCTCTCTCATTGGCCACAGATCGCAGACTATTTTACGAGAGTCGCTGAGCGACCTGCTGTTCGAGACGCACTAAAAGCCGAAGGACTAGTCTAGAGCTGAAGTATTATATTGTTACCTACCAAGTCTGGTGTAGCCTCTCTACTTTCTAGTAAGATCAATAGGTTCGAGTCCTCGATTTTATGAATTTCTAACCCGTTTCATAGGATAATGGGAGGGTCACAAAACCTAAGGATCGACCATGAAGGCTTTATTCGCTTTGCTTCTTCTTGTGAGTTTTTCCGTGGAAGCTAGCCAGCTCCTTTTTCGATTGAAAAACAAAGATGTGCTCTCGCTGTCCATCGAGGCTATGAAGCTCGGAACTGCGGCACGGGTGAAGGCGAGTGAAGTGAGTCTCTACAATGCTGATCGTGGCTATCAGCGCACCTATCAAGGTTACGATCTCTTTACGATGCTTGATTCGGTTTATGGAAAAGCGTGGCGCAGCCAGAAAAAGATTACATTCACGGCGGCCGATGGCTCGAGCCAGTTTGTGCAGATTAAGGACATGATCAAAGCGGCACAAAACAAGAAGGGCTATCTCGCCTACTCAGAGAAAGGCAAAAACGGTTTCACCTTTATTGAGAAGAGCGGACACAAGATTGATCCCGCTCACCTCTATCTGGTGTGGAGTCATTTCACCACACGAACGCCGGCCTCATCTGCACCGGCACTGAAGTGGCCATATCAAATCGCCGTGATTTCTATTGATTAGTCTTGGAGAGCAGAAGTTTTAAGAGAGAGATCGTCAGATTCTTTTTGTCGTAGCTCTCAAACGGTGTGTTCACCACCAGCTCCCCGTGGTCAGCGTTCCTCAGTTTCACATAATCAGCGCCTAACAAACGAGAGCTCTTAAACGGTACTAGCCCATCGCTGTCATCATAGGGGCCGGTATGCAGCTGGCGTGTAGTGCATCTTCCTAGGGTTTTCACACAGCCATGGGCCAACACATCGACACTCGCATCGAAGATACTGCGTGCACCGTTAGCGACTCCACCTACGGTGATCACAGGAAGTTTGTTGATGAGGCGTGTGATAGCGGCTGCATTTACTTCCATGAACACTTGGCGAGCAGGGATAGAAAGATAAGCGACTGTCGCCTCGCTGGTATTAAAGAAAGGGAGCAGCGGCTTTAACCAAACATCAGATTGATAAGGGTATCGCTGATAGAGATCGGCCATGGGTGATCCTGCAAAAGGAGACTGCAAGAAGATCACTCCCAATACATTCTCTTGGTGGATTTCATTCGAAACGAGTTCGTCCAACAAGGCCAAGCCACCCAAAGAATGGGTCATGAACAACGTTTTGCGATTTTTGAGTGTCGATTGCCCAATAGCCTTAGCGATTTCAGCCTTGGTTTCTTCTACAGAGTAAGAAGAGCTGCGAATGACCTTGGCCGAGAAGCCATTTTTCTTCAAAAGGCGGCGTTGGGTACTGAAGTAGTTGCGGGTGGCAAATGAGAAATCAACATAAGAGCGGGTATCACTCCAATCAAAAGATTCGGCCATGATTCCCGGAACCAAATAGATGTCCACGGCCTTGAGTGCGGCTTTTTCTGCCACACTCAAAGTCGCCTTATTCTTATAAAGATCTTTGAACGAATCCGTGAGATCCGCGGCCAATGACACAGAGATACCGAGAGACATCACGATGAGAAGGACAACTGTTTTCATGGAGGAGATTATAAAGGCTCCAGGGCAGAACACCCTGAAGCCTGTAAGAATTACTTGTTTTCTGGGCAGTACATCATGCTGTTGAAATGTGTTTCGCAGATGACTTCAGCTTCAATCTTTCCGCCGTGAACGTTAGAGAGTGTATCGGGTGCATCTGCCGAAGCCGTGATCAACACTTTACCGGCCTTCACAGTTGTTGAACTTGCTATGCTTGATATCGCGCAATCACTTACCCGCTCGTCACGAAGAACAACCATATCGCTTTCAACGATTGTGACATCGCCCAAGCTTACGTTCATGGTCTGTCTCCCAGAGTTTGAGTAGTACTCAATATTCATACTGTTTGAGTTATGGCCTGATTCCCAATTCACTGATGTGCTCGCTGAGCTGCATTTTGTGTGAAAGTAAGAGGCATGGGCGCTAGTGAACGCCAAAAGCAATGAGACAGTTGTAAGCAATTTCATGGGGGGCTCCTTGAATGTTAATACAAGGCTTCTACCCCCTCGCGCCCACATCAACAATACGGGCGGTAGAGTTTACAGCCCCATCTTCACACGAGAGCCCTTGCGCAACTCTTCCATCGGGTAATGAGTACCACTCCAGCGAATTCCCTTATTGCGAAAGCACAGAAATGAGGCTCGCAAGAGAATGAGGCCCAAAAGCATGAGTCCAAGTGGGAAAAAGAAAATAATGAGGGGTGGATAGTAGAGATGACGTTGTACGATTAGGGAGAACACAATTGTGAGCCCTAAACAGCCCAGCGCCATCATAGAGGGCACACTGCCAACTCCTTGATAAAGTCCCCACAAGGGCACAAGAAAGGGGGTTGAGGACATCAGCGGCATAAAGAGAATCTGCCAAGGATTGTAGTTGGTGAAACCACTGACGATGTTTTTCTCGAGACCCGTCACCACTCCCCAAAAATTCTGATACCAGTCGAGAGTCAGACCATCTATGGCAGAATTTAGTAATAAAGAGCGACCACCGTTTTTAGCAATTAACTGCGCGAGGGCCACATCGTCGGCGACATCCATCTTCAGCCATTGCAGACCTTCCGTTTTCTCAAAGGTCGATTTTCTCACAAGATTGAATTTCCCCATGCCCTTAACGCTTTTCAGGGGACGATCTTCAATGGATAGCCAAGGGCGTGAGGATGAAATAAAAAGCAGTGTTGAAGTCGCCATCATGAGGTCATGTAAAAAACCTTTACGGCAAACTTGAGGTAAGACCGCTAAATGATCAAGGCGTTGCTCGCGGCAAATTTCCATGGCGCGTGCGAGGCACGCACCACTCACACCCATATCAGCATCCATAAAGAGAAAGAATTCCCCACGGGCGATAGCAAGTCCCTTATCCATGGCATAAACCTTACCTAACCAGCCAGGGGGAAGCTCTTTCACCAATACCACTCTAAGTCGTGGGTCAGATTGCTCTAATATTCGCACGATGGATTCGGTCTCATCCGTTGAACGATCCACTACCACGATGATTTCTAGTGGATGATAAGTGATCTCCAACAAAGTCTTAAGAGTGGCACCTATCTCGGTCTCGTCGTCTTTAACGGCAATAATAATACTGAGAGAAGGCCCTGAAACGGGTAACTCAAGCGAAGAAGCGGTAATCTCAAACTTCCCCACTGTCCTCATTGAGTAGTATCCATAAAATAGGAAACCGGCCCAACAGATTAGGAACGAGACAAAGAAAAAATCCATGGGACATTGTCATTGGAAATGCCTTCAACAGGGTTCAAGCCTGTAAATTTTCTACGGTTTCAGCTGCGAACGCTTTATTCTGCCATACTCAGCCAAATTTTTCAGGCGAGAGAATCAGTGAAACGCACGTGGGCAAAATTCCGGTTAGACGAGTACTTCCTTACGAAGTATTTTGTCGCGCACACCTTAGGATTATGTCTACTCTCGTGGGCCATCATTCAAGTTTATGGCTTCTCAATTGAAATCAATTTAAGCTGGCAACATTTGGCGCTTATCCCTTTTGCTGCTTTGATTGGTATTCAAGTTCCAGTCCTTATGCACAACTGCATGCATGGCAATTTGAAATCACCGACCGCTAACATTATATGTGGCGAACTCTCAGGTTTTTTTGCCTTGATGAGTTTAGGCATCTTGCGCATTAATCACACCCTTCATCACGCCTTCTCAGATACTGATCGCGATCCTCATGATCCATCAAATAAGAGTTTCGTTGTTTTCTTCTTTGTCAGCCAACTCACTGGCGTGGGTATCGTGCAAGATAAATACTTCGAGTACCACGGCAAAGACTTTAAACATCAAGCGATCTTCAAGCTTAACATTGCCCTTCATTATGTCGGTCACCTCTTGCGGCTTTTTGTTTGGCTCCTGATATTAGGACCGAACATGTTCATCGCGCTTTACCTGCCCGCTTTTGTGATCTATTCACTGGCCTTTGCTCACGTGAATTACATCACCCACCACACCGACAAAACCGGCAACGTGGAAATTCTCAATAAGAACGATAATCTGTATTACAAAGTCGTGAACTTCATTGGCAGTGGTGTTTATTTCCACAAAAACCATCACCTCGCGCCCCGCCTGATCAATCCGATGCACCTCGAACAAAAGAGACGTGCATGAGACACTGGGTAAAATTCAGAAAAGACCGCTTCTACCTCATTAAATATCTGTCATTACAGTTGGTGCTCTCATTGACCGTTGTATCTTTGCAGTGGTCATTTATTAATTCCGCGGAGTTTATGCAGTTTAACTTTGCTTGGTGGCAAGTGTTGCTTCTTCCGATTGGGCTGATCATTGGCGTGAAGATGCCGGTGCTGATTCACAACTGTGTCCATGGGAACATGAAACCTAAAATCATGAATCAGATCGCCGGTGAACTTGCCGGGGTTTATGTTCTTCTCAGTATGGCGGCTTTTGAACTCAATCACTTTATGCATCATGCACATTCAGACTCTCATCTGGACCCGCACAACCCGCACAAACGCAGTTTCATCCCGTTCTTCTTCGCCAACAACTTCGGCGGTACTCGTGTGGTCCTGCATAAGTACTTCCAGTTTCATGGTAAGACCGCTACGAACAAGAGGCTTTTTGAACTCGTTTGCGTTTTGCATTTTTTGAACGTGCCCCTTCGTTTGATGTTTTGGGTGTTCTTACTAGGCCCAACGTTATTTGTGACTTTCTTTATTCCTTCTTACTTGTTTCACATGTTTGTGTTTGCTCATATTAATTACAAAACTCACGAGACCAAAGATAATGGTGAGGTCGTGCTGTATAACCTGAACTCAAACGTCTATTATCGTTTCGTGAACTATTTTGGCAGCGGTGTGTATTTCCACAAGAACCACCACTTAAATCCCACGCACTACAATCCGCAACTCGGCGCAAGCAACTCACTGCTCTTTAGATAGTTTTTTGTTGTCGTCGCTTCCAGCGCTTGTCTATTATTCACCCATGAAAACCACACTCCCAACAGAACCCATCGGCAGTATTCCTCGTTCAGCTCAGCTTCTCGCTGCGATTCAAGGTCAGCTCTCACCAGCTGAAATGGAAACGCACTACGAAGCTGCCGTCATCGACACTATCCAGCGTCTCGAAGAGACGGGATCACCGGTGATCACAGATGGAGAACAACGTAAATCAAGCTTTGCTACTTACTGCTTGGATGGACTCCAAAATCTCACTGCAGCAGGCGTCGTCATTCCATTTCACGATGGCCATACCCGCCAGCTCCCCGCTTTGAGTTCAGGGCCGTTTAAGTTTGGCCGCTATGCCGTCGATGATTTGAGAAAAGCAAAAAAAATTGCTCAAAAAAGCCTCAAGCAACCTGTGATCGCCGTTTCGGCCCTGAGCCTCCTCTACCCAGCGACAGAGATTAAGGGGTACTCGCGGGCTGCTTTCATGGACGATGTTGTTCGTGAGTGCATAAAGGATATTCGTCAGTGTCTTGATGAGGGTGTATCTGTGCAAATTGATTTCACAGAAGGTCGCCTCGCCGTAAAGCTAGACCCGTCTAAAACACTTCTAAAGTCATTTATTGATTTGAATAACCTTGTGCTGCAAGCTTTCACGCCAAGTGAGAGACAGCGCATTGGTGTTCACACCTGCCCCGGTGGTGATCATGATTCAACTCACAGTGCAGAGGTCGACTACGCTGAGTTCCTTCCTGAACTCTTCCAGATCAACGCTGGAAACTTTTATGTTCAACTCTCCAGCGAAACTGATCGCATCAAAGCCTTAAAGATCATGCAGCCTTTTGCAACAGGACCTCGTCGAATTTTTGTTGGTGTGACAGATCCGATCTCTGCACGGATTGAAACGGCACAAGAAATCAAGGATCGCATTCTTGAAGCGACGAAATTCATTCGTCCTGAGAACTTAGGTACGACAGATGACTGTGGGTTTTCACCGTTTTGTGATGACATCTCCACAAGCCGTGAAACAGCCTTTGCTAAGATCAGCAACCGAGTCGAAGGAAATGCTCTCGCGTCCCAGGTGCTTTAGTTTCTCAAGCGCAAGCAAGCACCAAAGAAGCCTTCGCCCACATCGATACGCCCTTCGGCTTCTAAAGGCATGACGGACATGGGGCCTTCCGTTGATGAAAGCGGAAGGCGGATCGTTTCACCAATTAGTTTATTAAGTTCAGAATCAATGGTGCTACGAACGATGCCATTAAAGAAACTACTCTCACGAAGAGCATAGCGGGCGGTACCTTCCACAACATTCCATTCCGCTTGACCATCCTGTAGGCAGAAATCCCCACCTTCACAAACCGAAGGGGTAAAACCGATATCAAAATTAATATCACCACCTACCTTACCCTGACCGAAGAGCACAGCATCTCGGAAACATGCTCTCGTGTTCATCTGAAGTCTGTAGCCACGAGTTGCGCTGTCAAAACGTAATTGTGGAGCACCGTTGAGGTAGCAGCTCATTCCATCAGCTGTTCCTTCAACTAAGAACTTACAGCCTTCACCTATTGGAGCACCGTTACTGGCGTAGCGCTGTTGCCCATTAGGAAGGAGCTGAGGAACATAGTCCCCGCGCCCCCTATGGCACAGACGCCCCGACTGGTACATCGACGTGAGAAGACGATTCAGTTCATTAAGGTCAACATAGGTTTGCACTGGACAGTTCGGGATCGATCGACCGGCGTGGGGCGAAGGATTTCTTAGATCACAAATTTCTGGCAAACTAACCCCAAAGCTACTGTTCACCCGCCCACCCAAGCTCGTCATGAGTTCGACGTTATTCAGAAGCTGCGAGCGCATCTGGTTGGCGGGAATCATATCTGTCAGAGGGCGAAGTTGAGTATTATAGAGACTACTCAAGCCCATCGGCGCCATGGTCGCTTCGAAACCGAGTATCTGCTGACGCAAACTCTCCGATGTCACATGCTCATAGATGTTCATTTGCTCGCTAAGATATTGCGCAGCTTTTTCAGGCTTAGGAATATCCTGCAAACGTAAATTACGATCCTTAAAATGATATCTTTGATTGAGGCAGCTATGAGTCGCAGGGATAGGTGTCCCGTTGCGTTTCATGAGTGAGCATTCCATCAGGTCTGCATAATTCGAAACAGCGAGGTTACCTACTCCCAACTCAGACACAAACGAATCACTGCCTGTATTGACGGTTGTCGGAGCTGAGCCTTCTTTCATGGCATTCAACATGATACCGATCTGTGCTTCAAAAACTTGCGACAGCGATTGTTGAATGGCCGTCTCAACGGTTGGTCGCAAAAAGCGCACTATGGGCGGCAAAGCGGTAGTTTGAAGTATTCCTACAGTCGTCGGTGAGTAACCGTCGAGCCCTGTTACTTGCGCGGTTGAGAGGGCACGATCGACCATGGCATTAGATACAAATTCCGCATCTTGGTTTTCAATTCGAATTTGTGAAACAGGGTTAGCCTGGCGTAAATCAACTGTGGCCGACATACAAATTCTGCGTGGGCCATCAAGATTCACGTTCAAATTCCGCATTCCCAAACGGTTGTAGTTCACTTCAGCTCTTTGCTGAAACTCCATTTCAACTGCGGTAGATATTTCTAGCTGCGTAATATTGAAGCACACGCGCAAAACATTATTTTCCGCGCTCAGACTTGTGGGTGTCATTGCGAGTCTTCTCACTCCCACCGGCTCAGGAAAGTGCACCATGGTAGGACGAGCTTGCGCTTGTGGGTCCGCCGGACACTGATTCATCTGATTACCCTTCAAGAGTGCACAGGGTATCCCGAGACAGACTTCTCGTTTGACGGCTTCATTGACCGCGGGATCTGAGCAGAGCAACGGATCAGCGCAGTTAACTCCAGCAAAGTTAGCATCGCCCTCCCTCTGCTCACTCAAGCACCGTTCAGCATTGAACGGAAACCCCATGGGCTCCATAGGATAGTTGGTGATAAAGCTGGCAGCAAAAGCATCTGACTGTAGGAAAGCATCGATGGCGGGAAGTGCGAGATCGTCTAAACTTTGAGTTGAATAGAGCGCCTGGTTTAATGTCTCGTTAGAAACCTCGGCACGCATGAGCTGGGTTGCGCAGCGACCACCCTCACCGCAGGCCGGCTCTTGAGCATAAGCCGTCGTCAGGCTAAGTAGTGTAAGCCAAGCAAATAATCTCATCGTGTGCCTTCTTCTTGAATCTCTAAGCAGGCACCAAAGAAACCGGGCCCACTATCGACTCGACCTTCAGCTTGCAGCGGTACGCTCGCGAGCGCTCCCGCACCAGAGGCCAGTGGAATACGGATGGTGTTACCCAATGTACTATTGATCGCATTACCAATCTCACCAGTGATCAGACCTTGAAGCCAACTTGAATCGCCGAGGCCCTGTGTTCCTGAACCAGGCACAACGGACCAATTCACATCGGGGTTTTCCATACAGAAATCACCGTTGCTACAGGCCTGAGGCTGGAAGGCAAAATCAATATTAAAATCTGCGCCAAAGCGAGCAATCCCTGTATTCATCCAAAGGAATGGAACGCCAGGATAGAAACATTTCTCAAGCTGCAACGGAATGCCGTATTTGCGAGTCGTTGAGTTGTAGCGAATCTGTGGCGGGGATTTAAGATAGCAACCCATTCCAGCCATCTCCATAAAACAACCGGTACCGATGGGGCGGCCTTCAGGCGTCTCCATGGGTTGGCCAGCGGCATCAAGTCTAGGCACAAAACGTCCGCGACCGCTCTGACACATGCGACCTGTTTCCCACATGCGCGTGAGCACTTGGTTGAACTCATTCAAATCGACATAGGCCTGCACAGGGCAGTTTGGGATCGATCGACCAGCGTGGGGTGATGGATTCGTTTCGCTACAAATCTCCGGAAGACTTAATCCTACGTTCGTTGACTGGCTTTGAATTTGATTTTGCACTTCAATGAAGTTGTAAAGTTGCCCTTCAACTTGTGCCGTCGAAATTCGTTCCACCAATGGATCAACATATTGAGCAATGTCTTGCTCGAGTCTATCTTGAAAGTCTTGGTTAACTTGTTGAGTAAACCATGCAGAAGACGTCGGACTCGGAGGAAACTCATTGATCTGTGCTCGGATCAGTTATCGCAAAGCGATCAAGCGCTGCTTAATACTCTCAGACGTGATGTTTCTTCCACGCGTGGCATATTCCAGCATCATCAATTCGTTAATCGCAGGACTATCAAATTCCGTTGTCACATTTCCACCAGGAAACGGAAGACCAATGCAGGCATGGTTTGGGGGAATGGGTCGACCGGCTCCACGGAGAAGCGCACACTCAGTGAGTGCCAATTGCTCACTAATCTCGGTCGTTGGAAGACCCAGTTCACTCATGAAGTCACGACTGTTCACAAACAGCGATGTGCCATTCTGTGCGGCCACAAGGGGTTGCACCATTCTTTGTAGTTCTTGTTGAAACACATCTTCCAAGCTCTGCTGGATGCCTTCTTCGATGCCCGTCCGAAGAGGTTGGAACAGCACAGGCACCACTTCAGATTGAATGGCCTGTAGTGATTCCGCAGGATAGCCACTGAGACCTGATATGCGCAAACCTGCCGAGGCTTCACGAATCATCTGATCTGAAATGAACGGCCCGCCTTGGTTCTCAATTCTAATGTCACTGATCGGATTGGCGTTGGTGAGATTGATCCGAGCGGTAACACAAACTTCCCTCGGCTGATCGAGGCGTGGATTGATATTATCAATACGGATGTTGCTGTCTGGAAGCTGCGTATTGGTCGTATCAATCGCAAGACTGGCGCTCATACTCAACTCGAGTTCTTGAACTCTAAAACACAAACGTGCCTGCTCACCCTGCAGGTTTACGCTGGTTGGAACGAGATTGATTTTATTAATTCGCAACGGCGTCGGAAATCCGATACTTGTCGGATAAACTTCCGGAATACCATTACACGCTCCTACATTCAGCGTGCCTTCTAAAACAGGGCACAGAAGCTTGAAGCAAATTTGGGCACGAACCACTGGGTTCAAATCGCGGTTGGAACACAAATTCTCTGAGCGACAATCAACGTTCTGATAATTGGGATCGCCTTCGGCTTTTTCTCGATCACAGGTAATTTCACTGTGTGGAAATGCAAGCGGCTCTAAGTCGAAACCATTCGTAAGACTACTTTGTAAGAGCGGAGATTGAGAAAGGGCCCGCAAAGAAGGTAACAGCTGCTGGATATTGTCTCGGCTAATAACGTCGGATGCGACTTCAACTCGCAAAAGCTGGGAGCGACATTGGGATGTATCGAGGCAGACTTGCCCGTAAGCAGGCAGCGCAACTACGACAATAAATAGACTCAGCAGAGAGCTTAGTTTTTGGACCATGAGTCCTTATCGGTTCAGGGTCCTGAAATCCTGAGTATTTTGCTTGTGACTCCCGTAACTATCTGAAATTAAAAGGCCACTCGAAGGTGGCCTTAAAACTTATCGACGCTCGTTAGCGTGGAATTTTGGAAACTCACTTGTGTGATCATTGCCTTTCGGAAGGGTCGAACAAGAAACGACCATCATCGAAAGAACTAAAAAGATCCAAGCGGTTTTCATAGGTACCTCCTCATCGAGTTATCTATGGTCTGGCTAATTAACCTGGTGCCGGAGTTTGACCTCGGGATGGCGACACAAAGCCTCTCTTACTGAGAGGAAGCTACTCCCCATGAAACAATCATACTCCCTCATGGCGGAATGCGAAATTTCATAAAACTGAAGGATATCGTAAGTTAAACCAACTCACTCAGGATGTAGGCATCGTCGCCCTCGAGATATTTTGTGTTGAAGCGGATTTGAATGAGGGCCATGGAATTATCCTAAACCAAAGCTCGCGATAACAGATAGTTAGTTAATTGGAAAAATCTTAACATTCCAAGCCCATTTGCTTATCTTAAGCCTCTTTTTTAATACTCTGGAGGCCTTTGATGAAGCTGTTGCTGATCCTCGTTGCTATGTTCGCGCTCCCTGCCTGGGCTAAACTCTCTCACGAATCTGAACTCTCTGTGGTCAACACGGGTGGTAACTCAGAACTCCAGGCCTACAACGCCGTTACAAAAAATAAATACGACTTCACCAAGAATTCAATTCTCTTCGGTGGTCACTACACTTACGGCGAAGCTAACAATTCTCTGTCAGCTCGTAACTGGGATGTGAACGCGAAGTACGAGCACGGACTAACAGAAAAATGGGCCGCAACTCTCGCTGAGACAGTTGAAGGTAACCGCTTCCAAGATGTGAAAGCTCGTTACAACTCTGACGTCGGTGCAAAGTACTCAGCAGTAAAAAATGACGTACAAAACTGGTTCTTTGAACTGGCTTATCGTTATACGATTGAAGATCGTTACTCCTCAGAAAATATCTATCAGCACAAAGCGCGCACTTACACTGAGTGGAACAAAAAACACTCAGAGACTCTCCAGTGGAAACTTTGGCTCGAGTACTTGCCTAACTTTTCAAACGGCACTGACTGGATGCTGACCGGCGAAGCGTCTGTCACGGCCATCATGACCTCTATGCTCTCTCTCAAAGTCGCCTACAAGGGTCTTTACGATCACTTGCCAGCGGACCCTGCTCTCAAGCATTACGACTACATCACGACCACCAGCTTAGTAGCTAAGTTCTAGTCTCAACGGGGCATGTAACCCTTACATGCCCCGCTCTTCTCAATCCCCTTTTGGGGCATACTCCCGGCCCATGAGACTGTTTTTCATTCTTCTCATTTTCTCAGCTACGGCGTGGGCACAAGACCCCGTAGAGCTTTTGCGTCGTCATTACCCAGCAGCGACTTTAGGCCCACTTAATCAACAGGCTTTTTGCTGGGAAGACAGCACAGGCGCTACCGGCGCTTATCGTGGCGAAGCCACGCAACGCCTCGCCTCCGTTACAAAGCTTTTCACGACTCTGCTTGCACTAGAAGCCTATGGGCTTGAGAAGACCTGGACCACCACGGTATATCGTCTCGGTACCCGTGTACATATCGCTGGTGGAATGGATCCATGGTTTGAAGAAGAAAAAATCTTTGCTCTGATTCAAGCTTTGAAAGACCAAGGCGTGACTCTTATTACAGAGCTGACTTTTGATGGCGCTTTTGTTTTCACAGACACAGCGCAATCACAACATACTCCTGCGACCTTCCCTCTGGTGCAAGCGGCGCTAGGTCGCTATTTCACTGCTAATGGTACATTTGGCGCCACGGCCAAGCAGCGGTACGCGGCGGTCCTCGCTTTCCAAAAAGAAGAAGGCATCAGCCTCCCACTTCCTACCAGTGGTATCGCCACAGCGAAGATCGCACCGGGCCACACCAACCCTTTACTCGATGTCGCTGGTGTCACCGTTCAACATCACACCTCAAGACCGATCGCGACCATCCTCAAAGCGATGAACATTATGTCTAAGAACATGGTGGCCAATCTGCTCTGGGAACAGGCCCGTGGTGTGAAAGATCCGGCCACAACTTTCACTGGAAGCTACAAGCTTCACAATGGCTCAGGACTCCCGATGATAAACGGACAAACACGCCTGGATAACACGGCCACCTGTCAGACAATTCTCACCATGCTGAAGACGCTCGAGGATAAAATCATCTCTCTTGGGCTTGAGATCAACGATGTTGTAGGTGTAGGAACAGATTTTGGATCTTACCGCGATCGTTTTTTAAATGACCTCAATTTGAAAGTATCAATAGCTGCTAAAACAGGCACGCTCAAACATACATCGGCCCTCGCCGGCTGGATTGAGAGTGAAAAACCTGTTCGCTTTGTAATCTTGAATCACACTACGGCCACACCACAGGCACGCGCTTGGCAAGACCGCTTTCTCTCGACGTGGCAGAATGGCACATCACGCCCTCGTGGCTATATCCGCACGAGCGTCTATCCAGTGGACGGTGCTTTTTTTGACTAGCGCTTGCGCTTCAACAGCAACATGCCATCACGCACTGGCAACAGCGTTGCGACAAAATCATCCCAGCCCGTTGCAATTCGAGTCGCTTCCATGATCTTAGCGGTGTGCTGATCTGGATTTTCGCTCAGAACTTTGCCACTCCACAAAGTGTTATCCACCACGATGACACCTCTATCTGAGAGATGATCCCGCGCCCACGTCACATACATCGGGTAATTCACCTTATCTGCATCGACGAAGATCAAATCAAAATCACCTTTCAAAGCTGCGAGGGCCTGTTCACCACCGTCGAGTCGGGCGTGGATCTTCTTTCCATGAGGGCTTTTATCCCAATAGCTCTGGGCGAGTTCGGTGGTTCCCGGATTCACATCAATTGTGATGAGTTCACCATCGGCCGGCAGCTGCTCCGCCATACAAAGCGCTGAGTAGCCCGTAAACGTCCCCAGCTCAAGTACACGCTTTGCACCTATGGTGTGAATCAAGAAGCTCAACAGCGATGCCTCAAGCTCTCCAATCAGCATATTGCTGCCTGGAATGGCCTTGCGGGTGTAATCGGCTAACTCAAAAGTCAGCGCCGAAGGGCGGATCGAGTTTGCAACACAGTATTCTTCTAACGACTTGGCCATGGGAACTCCTTGAGAACAGAAATAATTTCATGCCCCCTGGTGTTTTATCAGAATAAGCCTATATTGCGCCGCACAAGTTTAATGTTTTGCTCAATAACAAAGGAACGTCCCCCCATGAAAAAGCCCTTAATTGGCCTGTTGGCCCTTTTGTCTTTTAGCGCTTTCGCTAACAGTGCAGACTCAATTAACGCTCAAGAGATGCTCGCAGAAGGCGCGATGTCGATGGAAGAGATGCGCGAGTTGGACGCTTACCAAGCTGCTCAATCTTTCAGCTTCAACTCCCTGAACAGCGCTGTATCAGCTTCTGGTCGCATCGCTGAAATGGATGCTCCTACTGCTGACCAATTGCAAAACCTCGCATTAGATAGAAACAAAGGCGAAATGTGCGGTCGTAAAGTGAACTTGTTCGAATTGACTGAGGACCAAATCTTGGCGGCTTTGCAAGCAGAACAACTTCGCATGTTAAACGCTGGTATCAGCAATCCTGAACCACGTTTCATCGCCGTTAACAAAAGCCCACGTGAATACTTCAAGAAGAATGCTGCTGGTAAAGAAGTCGTAGTCAAGACAAACACTGCTGGCCAAACAATGAAGATCTACACGTTGCTCGCGGGTAACTTAGAAAAAGTTTTGGAAGTAAGCATTTCAACTGGTAAAGAAGAAACTGTTAAGGCTTCAAACAAGTCTTACTGTGCAACAACTCCTGCTGGTTTCTTCCGCCCATACAAAATGTACCGTTCATATGTGTCTGGCACTTGGGCAGGATCTCAGATGCCTAACGCCGTCTTCATCTTCAACGGTATCGCTCTTCACGCGACTCCAAACGATGCTGGTCACCAAGGCAGCCTTGGTAAACGTGCTTCAGGCGGATGTGTTCGCTTGCAAGGTCCAGAGTTCGCTCGTGCTCAAGGCCGTGCTAATGATTCAGAAGTTGATATCTCTCTCAAAGTTCGTCTCGAAACTATGTTGACTGGTCGCGGGATTGAAGCGGGTGATTTCGGTACTGTGAACGAAGGCGGAGGCCGCACACGCATCACGAACAACGAAGTAAAGGTTCATAGTGTTGAACGTATTCAAGGTATCGTCGGTGCAAAACCAGTGACTAATAGCTGGGGCACTATCGTCTACATCCACTATTAGGATTTAGGCTTTAAAGAGATCAAAGAAATTCGGAAAAGACTTCCTCACCGCTTCTGGGTGGGGAAGTCTTCCTCCGTTGTGGGCACGTAAAAACAAAGCCGCTGTCATAACCAAACGATGATCCGCCGGTACTTCTAGATCCCACGGGCCAGCTTGCACCCCTCCGGTAATCTTTAAGACATCTTCTTTCTCATCATGCTCAACCGCCACACCACACTGCTTAAGTAATGAGATCACAGCGGCTAAACGATCGCTCTCTTTATGGCGAAGAATGTCCACGCCAGAGAACTCAGAAACACCTTGAAGATGCGCGGCTAAGAAGCCCAGCGCCGGTACGAGATCAGGACAGGACAACACGCTCATTTGAATAGGACGGCGATCCTCGATTCCGCGAATATGAATTCCTGTCGCGAGAAATTTTGCGACACCACGTGAAGCAAGTAGATCATAAATCACTCGATCGGCTTGACCATCAAGCTTGAGGTTCGGGATTTCGATTTTTTGATTCATGACGGCCGCCAGTACGATCGGATACGCCGCCGAACTCCAATCGAGTGGAACGGTGACATTACCACTTTTGATGGCTTCTACGCTCTCCTCGGTCATGTCCCAGTAAGGTTTTGAACTGGAAAGCATAGTCGGTGTGACGTGATACCCATCCACTGCGAAAGCGAGTCGTAGGGCTGAAGCGAACTGTGTACTTCGTGCGGCTGAAATTTCTTTGGGCAAAAACGCTACATTCACCGGGCCTTGAATGCTGAGATCATTTCCCTGCCAACTGATCTTAGCCCCGGCAGTTTTGAGAACATCGAGCAGTTCAGCCCAAGGACGCAAAGCCAGTCGGCCTGTGGTACGAAGGATGTAGGTTCGGTGGCCTTTGCTCACAAGAGCAGCCAGAAAACGTGCAGTGGTTCCGCCCTCTCCGACTGTTAATACTAAGGGTGCTGAATTTTGTGATTCACAGGCAGGAAAAGAATTATGAAAAACCACATCCTTTTCACCGCTGACAGCAAGACCCATTTCTCGCAAAGATTTGAGGAGCAGTTGAACATCATCACTGGCTGGTAATTGATGGATCGTTGTTTCAGCTCCACGGCGAGCAGCGAGAATTAGAAAACGATTGGCGTGGGATTTAGAAGCCGGGAGAACTATCGGTTCAGTGAGAAATCCTGGCTCAACCTTTAAAGTCACTCAAGGCCTCCAGGCGAGACTTTATTTGTGGGATAGGCGTTGACTGCAAACGAGGTGAGCCTACCTTATCCAACAGAACAAGATTGAGACCTTCAGTCGTGCGTTTCTTATCATGTCCAAGGGCGGACCAAAACGCAGGGCGATCAAGACGTTTGTAGTGAGCGATGTCGGTTTTCTCGTCATCCATATCGAGCTTTTGGAAAAGCTCATCAAAAGCCGAAAGACCCATTTTTTGCTCAAACGCTTTGAAGAGATATTTAATTCCCATGGTCACTGCCAAGCCGTGAGGAATGCGTAGGACATGCTCAAAGGCATGACCAAGGGTATGCCCTAAGTTGAGATAGGCACGCTCACCATTATCCTTGAGGTCTCGTGAAACAACATCCAACTTGTAGCGCGCGCACTGGAGGATTAAATCCTCCATGACAAACTTAGGCGCCATGATGGTGTCGAAAATGTCTTTATTCAGCAAACCGTACTTAAGAATTTCGCCTTTGCCGGACTGCAAATCATGGCTTGTTAGTGTTTTGAGAAAATCTGAACACAGCCACACTTCTTCAGGTTCGTGAAACGCACCCAAAAGATTTTTTCCAGCCGCTGTGTTGAGCGCTGTCTTGCCACCGATCGCAGCATCCACCATACCCATCAATGTGGTTGGCACCGCAATCCAGCGCACACCACGATGAAGTGTCGCCGCGATGAAGCCAGCAAAATCCGTCGTCGCACCACCACCGATACCAAGAATGGTATGGCCGCGCAGAATACCTTGCTTCAAAAAGAAGCTGGTCGCCTCTGCATACACATCAAGATTTTTTTGTTCTTCCGGTTGATTTAACCAAAACACATCAGGTGCAAACTGCAGCCACTGTGGCAGCATGTTCTTCACCTTGGCATCCACCACAACGAACACGCGTTGATCACGCGCTCTCTCGAGAGCGTTGGCCAATTCAAGCTGTTTGTAAGTTAGAATTTTTGATGTCATGGTTGTTTCTTATTGGTCAGAGTTTAGGGGAACCTATGCCAGAAGTGGATGATTTTTTCCGTCTTAAAGAATACGACTCTCTCGGTCGTGAGGCCATGCTAGCGAAATCCGCCATGGACGAGGAGCTTGCTCGGTTAAAACGCCGCGAAGCAGAGCTTGCTGAGCGTCGGCAGTTACTCGCAACGCGCGAGGCTGACGTACGTACCATGAATCACAAGATGGCTGAGTTGGACCGTCTACTGACTCAACGTCTAGCACCTGAGGCGATCAGTAAGCTGGAAGAAGAAGGTCTTAATATATTGGTGCTTCAGCAGGAACTGGAAATCTTGATCGAAGAAGATCGTACGTTCTTAGCAGGATTTTCCGTGACCATTGAAGACATCCGCCGCGATATCTACAACAAAATTTCTGAACTACGCTTGAAAGAAAAAATCGCCCTTGATCGCCAAAAAGCGCTCATCCCCGAACTTCCGGAAGGCTGGCTCGTGAGCTACCAAAAAATCGCCGCCAAAAATCCGGCCCACGGAGTGTTCAGCCGGATCCAATCCCAGCAATGCCAGTTCTGTCGTTTCGCCGTTTCTAAAGCCGTTGAATCAGAGGTGGATACCCAGTATCAGCTCAAATCCTGCTCAAGCTGTGGCCGCCTCTTTCTCCCCTATAAGGCGGTTGCCGGGTAGTGTTCAGCATTCTATAAAGCCCTACCGAGAAAAGGGGATCATCGCTGGGGGGCAACCCCGGGAGGAAAGTCCGGACACCATAAAGCATCGTAGCGGGTAACGCCCGCCCACCGTGAGGTGAGGACAAGTGCAACAGAAAGTATGTATGGCTTCGAAAGAAGTGCGTAGTGAAACCAGGTAAACTCTACGAGGTGCAAGCTCACATAGGTGAACGCCTGAGGCCCGCTTGGCCAAGTTCACGGGTAGAGTGCTGGAGCTGCCAGGTAACTGTCGGCCTAGAGGAATGATGATCTAAAACAGAATCCGGCTTATCCCTTTTCTCGGTTCTTTTTATAGTCAGTTCGTCTAAAAAAGTAGCAGCCTTTTGCAAACTTCCCGCTAGTTAACTCCCCCTTTCCTGGCATCCGTCTTGCTCCTTCAAAGACATGAAAACCTTCTTAATGCTCCTCTTGCTGAGCACTACGAGCGCAGAGATCGCCAAGGACTCGGATTGAATATTTTGAAACTCATGATGATGGTTGTGAACTGGTCGAGCTTCATCTTCATCCCCAATCGTGTCGCGAGCGCCACGGCGACGGGAATGTATGCCAGCAATCCAGAAAACTTCATTCGTTTCTTGCGCCTCGAAACTGAATTCGCCTGTCGCTATCTCGCTATGCCTGGCAAAGACGGTGATCGTCTTCGTGCGGTTACCCGAGAAGCTTGGACGAAAATCAATTCAACTTATGTGAGAGAGATGATTCGCCGGAACGCTGAAGCACGCCGCAGATGAAAAGACCGCTCTTCTCTTATTACGGCTTTTATCCAATTCACACGTGGTGGATGGAAATTCATTGTGGAAACTGCCACCATGAAGGGCGCTGTAAGCTCAACACGGTTCACTATTGGGCATCATTGCTAGGGCTCATCTTTATCGGAGTCCTGACCTATTGCTTCTATCAGTTTGCTATGAATTTACCGCCAGGGATGTATTACGCTCGTAGAGGAGGAAGAGTTTATATTGCCTTGGTGGCGCTCTTTGTTTTCGGTCTTTATTATTTCTGCAAACCTCAGAAATACTTCTGTGCCAAATGTGGCAGCAAGGATGGCACTCCTTTAAAATTCCATCGCTATCTCAATCGTTAATTAGATTTTCTTAAGACACTTCTGGCTAGCCGTCGAAAGATTACTTTCAGCTGAGGTGCCATCACGCCAAGTGGTCTCGCGGGTAAACTTCCATGTTTTCCACTCTTCTGCACTGAGTTTCAGGATGTAATTCACGATTGAGTATTTCGTGATACCGGTCTTCACCGTCGGAAGTTCACTGACATCAATTTTTTTTGTAAGCGCGGGGTACTGCTTAAACTTCTCATCATCCGTTTCAATCACAAACGTCGGTAGCTCCCACTGACCTTCTAGCCACTCACCCTTCTCTTTTTGATAGGCCTGCAAACGCTCAGGTTTGCCCACGATCACTCGCAACAGACTCAACTCATGCTCAATAGCTTTTTTAGCGGGAGTATCGCCACCGGCCGGATAGGCCAGCGCCTTGCCTTGCTTGTGAGCGATACAGCTCTTCTTCATTGGACAGATCTCACATGCCACACGATTGGCCTGGCAAATGGTGCGTCCCAAATCCATGAGAGCTTCATTCAGCGCACGGAAAGACATGTGGCGCTCGGGCACAATTTTATTCTCGAGAAACAACTGCAGGATCTGTTTTTGTAGACGAGGGCCCTTGGCGGTTTTAAGACCATGCAAACGCGCCAGAACTCTTTCTAAGTTAGCATCAACCGCCAAGGCAGGACGATCCATCCCAATCGCAATAAGTGCATTTGAGGTGTAAGGACCAATCCCTGAAATCATCTGCAGATCTACACCTTGCTCAGGAAACTTTCCGTCCCAATCTCGCGCAATCGTTTCAGCAATCTTCTTTAAATTCTTGGCGCGACGGTAGTAGCCCAGTCCCTTCCAGGCCACGAGCAATTCTTCCTCACTGGCCTTCGCCAAGGATTGCAAATCTGGGAAACGCACAAGGAAGCGTTCGTAGTGTTGTAGCACAGTTGAAACAGTGGTCTGTTGGAGCATGATTTCAGAAACGAGGGTGCGATAAAGCGTGCGGTTCTTCCGCCAGGGCAGATGCCCAAATTCGCGCCCAGACCAAGTTAGAAGTTGTGACCACATGAACCTAAGATGCTAGTGGCTATTCACAGCCCTTGGCCAGTTCGACAACCATGTCTTGCATCTTAGACGCCGGGAAAGTTCCACGGTCGCCGTGAATTTTGGCCTGCTTAGATTCCAAGTAAGCCGAGAGCTCGGCTTGATATTCGTAAACATCGGTGATGAAGATGAGTTTTTTGGCCGTGGATTCTTCCATCCACTCAATCATGCGTTTGGCATCGTTCAACCCTTGGCTCACGCAACTGCTCGCAGGATCAATCTCACGGATACCGGTATCAAAGCCTTTCAACACGGGACGCTTCTTATCACAGATCACGACTAAACTTTGTAAAAATTGAGCGCGCTGACAACTTCCCTTTCCATCACCAGGATCAATGCCTCTCATAGATGAACTGGTATCTACCCAAACTTCGAGGCCACTCACTTCGCTCGCCTTCTTTTCTGCTTGGGCCTTGCCACAGAAAATATCAAAGGCGTACTTCTCATCGCAATTCACTAAACTGCGATCCACGCTTGTAGAGGTTGGAAGCTGCGGGAGTCCTTCATCGATTTCAAACTTCGTTTCTTTTTTCTCGGGAACTTTTCCGTTGCGCGGATAGAGACCAATCACCGGATCAAGGCAGTAATCACCCACAGGCTCACAGGCCTGAGCGATTTTAATCCCATAGAGCCGAGGCGCGAGATATTTTTGCCACTGCGCACTTGCAGGAGGCGTAAGGAAGAAGACCTCAATCTCTAGGGGGGCGGCCATGACCAGGCAAGGCCACAGAAATAAAAACCACTTCACTAGAAGTTCACGTTACGACTACGTACGTAGCGGAAGATAGCGTCGCCCAAATCGACAATCAAATCGCGATCCGCAATTTCGAGATCGAGGAAATCACCGATATAGGCTTTCTGACGTGGTGAAAGCGTCTGCAATTTATCTCGCAACGTAAGATCTGGCCCCTTGGTCACACTTCCGGTGTTATCAGGTTCACCAAAGGACATGGTTTGTTTTTTGCCTGCGATATTAATTGTCGCCGTTGTCTTACGACGATCTTCTTGAACTGGTGGGGCTTCTTGCTGAGGGATCGAAGCCGTTTGCTTGGTGGGCATCTGCTCTTTGTAAAAGAACACGAGGCGCTTAAATGTATCCGTTGAATCTTCCGCCACTCCATCGATCACTTCATGCAAAGGAATGTTCAGTGTAGCGATGATGTTCGCCACCAACTGCTCATCCACGCTTGCTGTCTTGAGATTCAAGAAACGAGACATGGTGGAGATCCCCACACCTGTCATCTCAGAGAGATCTTTTTGAGTAAGACCACCTCTCAGCTGCATGTACTTGCGAACGACAGCGAGAAAGTTTTCTAAGAAGTCGGCGCTGAAATTGATCATAGAGGCCTCCGGCCAGGGGTCTTAGCTAAGTCTATGCTTTCCTTGTCGGAATGAAAGAAAATTGCATAAAGGAATTTTTTGCATTGACTCGATGCCCAAAATGCCGTACGATTGCAGTCAGGAACACACAAGACCCAATAAAACGGGGGAGAATGTTATGCGCACCGTGACCGAAGGATTCGAAATCACTCACTTTGAGCAGCTTCAGGTGATCCAGGATGAACACTTGAACTCTCTCACAATCACTGCTCAAGCCCTCGCGGGCTCCACTGTGCAATCAAGCACTTACACCTCAGTGACCTTCTCTTCTTGTGTGTTCCAAGCCTGTTCTTTTAAACAAGTTAAGTTTATTAATTGCACGTTTAAGCAATGCAATTTCGAATTTTCGCATCTTTATGCATGTCACTTTGAAAATTGCATCTTTGAGGACTGCCAGTGGCCAGCGAGCTCAATCCACGGCTCAAGTCTCATTGATTGCGAATTAGATACCTGGTTGTCGGCCCTTACGGAGAACCACGAAAACGTTCTTCACTTCACCTTCGCTGAACGTCAGCGTGAAGCAGAAGAAGTGCACACGATGATGGCCGCAGCTTTTGTCGCTTAAGAATTTTGTAACGAGGGAAGCCACCCTACCCAATAACCCAAGGCTTCCCTTTCACGCCCCGGGAGATGCTCTCTCTCCCCAATCTTCCGGGGTGTCTATTTTGAAACGAATAATCTCAGCGGACTTATCTCCCCGAGGTCCAAAGAGATTCACCCCTCCGGGTGAGGTCAAACCACCCGGAGGTTTTTGACAAAGGAATTTTTATGGGTCCGATGGCACTTGTGACATACACCCTAGCGATGATTTCAACTTTTGGATTTATGGTTTCACTCTACGGAGGGAACTGAGCAAGGACTAGCTCTCGATCCACGGACGGATCTCTTTATTTCCCTTGAGTGATTTTAGTTTTAGGCGGGACACGAAACTCAAAATGCTTATCAGCAAACGTGAGTCCTGGACGGAACTCAAGGAACCTAATCTTAACTGGTCGTCCGTTGCTATTAACCAAATCTAATTCCTTGAAGTCCCCAAGCTTCGTTGCCTTCGCCGCGTCTCCATTCTTCGTAGTGAGAACAGCCTGTTCCATCTGCATGTCTTTCTTGAGTGCAGGACTAAAAATTAAAATTAACTGCGACTTTTTGAAAGCTACCTTGTAAGCGGAATTGGTTTTAGCACCATTTTTTAAGGAGTCTAAAAATTTGGTCAACACCAAATCCTCCGAACGCTGAACCACAACCTGCCCCTCCTCCGTTTCTACGAACGGAGGTGTGTAGTACCAGCTGGTCTTAGGGTTGGCGACGAAAGTCGAAGGTTCAGGCGAGACTACTTCGAAGCGAATGTGCCGTGGGTACTTGTAGTCGATCTTTCCGAAACTCTTCTTTTCTTTGCCGCTTGCTACACCCTTAAAGCTCTGCTCGAAGTCAGCACTAAATGAAGACGGCAAAAAATCATCGGCAGTCGCCGAGAAAGATAACAGCAAAGTTAAGACTAAGAATTTCAAGGGAGCTCCTAAAAAGGAGGGGGAATCGGCCTCATCCTGCGCCTATCCCCCGACCAACCATCAGTGGAGTTGTACGGAAACTGCTTTAGAGACTCCAGGCTCTTGCATCGTCACGCCGTAAAGCGTGTCATTCAATTCCATGGTCTTCTTGTTGTGCGTGATGAGAATGAATTGAGTTTCCCCGCTCATCTCACGCAACAACTCATTGAAACGACCCACGTTGGCATCATCTAAGGGAGCATCAACTTCGTCCAAGAGACAGAAAGGTGATGGCTTCACAAGGAAGATAGAGAAAATCAACGACACTGCTGTCATCGCTTTCTCACCACCCGACATCAACGTGATCGACTGCATCTTCTTACCCGGCGGCTGAGCGATAATATCTACGCCCGCGTCTGGTGAGTCGATGTCGCCGGTCATATCCAAACGTGCGGAACCACCGCCGAAGATGATAGGGAAGACCTTGCTGAAACGTTCGTTGACCTCGTGGAAGGCCTCCTTGAAACGCTCGCGAGATTTCTCATCGATGTGCTGAATCGCCGTTTGCAGGTCGGCGAGGCTTCTCTTCAGCTCCTCTTCTTGAGTTCTCAAGAAATCATGGCGAAGTTTTTGGCGGTCGTAATCCTCGATCGCCTGCCAGTTGATTTCTCCCAGACGATTGAATTCCGTCCGGCATTCTTTTAGTTTTTCACGGTAGTCACGAACCTCGGCCGGGAAGCGCTTCGTGAATTCCCACTCTTCGCGCTCGATGGTTACAACACCTTCTTCGCCTTCCATGATGTACATCGCTGAAAGATCAGCGAGGCCCTTCAACTGCTCGGTTGAAAGTTGGAGGTGATTCATAATGGTATAACGCAAGTCCACACGGTGCTTCTCAAAGGCGTTCTTCACCAAAATCTCTTCCTCAGCGAGGATTTGCTCCTGACGAAGTTCAAGTTCGACGTTTTCTTTTTCAAGCTTACTGATACGGGCTGTCGCGTTCTTAAGCTCAGTCTCTTTGTCCTGCATACCCAATAGGACCTGTGACAATTGGTCTTTCAAAAGACCCAAGAACTGCTCTTTGTCGGCTAACTGTTCGGCAAGAGTCAGATTTTCTTCTTCACCTTGAGCGACTTCAGCTTCGGCGTGCTGCATTTCTGCTTCAGCTTGTTCCAGCTGAAGTTTATTCATTTCAGTTTTCTGCTGCAAACGCTCGAGCAAACTCTCCGCATCAGCGATCTGTGAACGCAAAGACTTCAATTGCTGCTCGTATGACTGAGCCTTCACTTTGAGTTCGATCAAATCATCACGCTCGTTCTCGAAGCTGATCTTCAAGTCGATGTGGCGTGTTTCAAGATCCTGCATGTTAGCCGAGCTATTATCGTTACGCTCTTGCAAAGTCTTACGCTCGCGGGCGATCTTCTCTTCTGACTCCATCAGCGCCAAGCGCAAGCTCGACGTTTCCAAATTGCGGTTCTGAAGAATCTCAAGACGAGATGAACTGTTACCGAAAGTCTTTTCCTTAGACTCAAGGCTCGCCTTCACAGAGGCGTGCTGAGTGGCCACTTCTTGCTGACGAGCATTAAGCTCTTCAACTTGTGAACGTGCCGCTACAAGGGCAGTTTCTTTTTCTGTCAACTGAACTTCAAGTCTAACAAGTTTCTCTTTCTTCTCATTGAGTTCAACACTCATGCGCTCGATCAAGCCGTTGCGTTCAACCACACCCATGACCTGCTCGCTTGCAAGTGTACGACGCAAACCGTAGGTGATGGTGTTCAGCGACTTGCGAACAAACGTTTTTCCATCAGGAGAAACAATGCCCTTAAAGCCAATCGCAGGATTCAATTGGGCAGCCGTCTCTTCTGTGAGGTTGGTGGCGATGAAATAGCCTGAGAGCAAACGGCTCAAGGCGGTACTGAAAGTCACATCTGTTGATATCACAACGTCAGAGAGCGGACGCACACCTTCAAGGGTTAAACGCAAACGCTCTTCGGTTTCTGGTGAGACGCCGTCTTCCATAGCGAAGATGACATCGGCTGCGTGTGTGAAACCTTCGCCCAAACGAGCGAAGGTATCTTTCCCGCCTGAAATGAGGACGCTATCAAGAGCATCGCCGAGCAATTCTTCAACAGCGGTCGCGAAGCCGTCTTCACATTGAACAAGGCGACCCAAAACTTCGATGCCACCGTCAGCGTGACGAGACACGAGATCCTGTGCACCAAGTTTTTTACCTTCGGCCTGTTGGTTCACTTCAATAAGTGAATCGCGTTTACTTTCGTTTTGAATAACTTCACGTTGAAGAGTGCGAACTTCAGCATCGAGTGCTTTCACTTCAGCGAGCAATGTCTCCATGCCCGTTTTAGTTGTCGGCAAAAGACCGAGCACTTCTTCAAGACGTGTCTTCGCTAGTTGGAAACGCTCACGTTCACGGATGAGTTCATCGCGTGACGTAGAGTCTTGCTTCTCAAGAACCTCAATCTCAGCTGCGATGTCTTGCAACAGGCGTGAGTATTCTTCGAGCTTAGAGGTATTGCGGAATTGCTGCTGATCAAGAGCGGCGACAGCGTCTTTAGCTAAAGCGGCATCACGACGGGCATTTTGCAGTTCTTCTTCGAGGTCCTGCAGCTGCTGTTTGAGGAGTTCTGCACGCTCTTCGCGGTCAGAAAAATCCATGGCGCCGTAATCGGTTCCTTCCAATTCAGAAAGCTGTGAGCTGAGCTCTTCTGAGCGCCTTGTTCTATTTTCAGTGTCTACTGCGAGTTCTTCATTTTCTTTATTGCGAGAAGCGATCAACTTCTCTTTCTCGGCGATGGCACGCTTCAAGTGCTTCATGCGCTCTTCCGACGCCGCTAGTTGGCGTGAGTGAGTGTTGAAGTCTTCCTGCGCTTCATCGATCTTGTCGATGGCATCGGCTTTCTGAACGCGCTCGTCTTCTAAGAGAAGATCAAGTTGTTGACGACGAAGCGTGAGTTGCTCCATCTCTGTTTTACGTTCCTCAAGGATTTTGTCGGCATTCGTCCAGTCTTGGAGGAATTCGAATTCTTTATGAGCGTCGGTGATGAGTTCATAGCGCTTAATACGTTCACGCAAGGAGCGAGCACGCTCAGCCTTCTCAGCCTGCTTCTCCAGGTTCTTCAAGTTCTTGTAGATCTCGGCTTGCAAATCTTCCAAGCGGGCCAAGTTCATTTGAGTCTGTTCAATTTTCTTCAAAGAGTCGCGCTTACGAAGTTTGAATTTCGTGATGCCAGCGACTTCTTCAATCATCGTACGACGCTCTTCAGGTTTCGCCTGAACGAGCTTGTTGATTTCACCTTGAGCGATAATTGAGTAAGACTTCGCACCAGCACCGGTGTCCATGAACACTTCATGGATATCTTTCAAGCGCGCTGGCTCGCCGTTGATACGATATTCCGTTTCGCCATTGCGATAGAGCTTACGCGTGAGTTGAATTTCCGCAGGACGAGCAACGGCTCCAGCAATATGGATGTGCTTGCCGTTGGTGTTCTCCATGACCAAGGTCACTTCGGCGAAACTCGCTGGAGAATATTTCGATGATCCGGCGAAGATCAAATCTTTCATGTTCGTACCACGCAAGTGCTTGGCCGATTGCTCGCCCATCACCCAGAAGAGTGCGTCCACGATGTTTGATTTACCGCAACCGTTCGGGCCGACGATGCCTGTGATGCCATCATCGAATTCAATCGTGGTGCGATCTTTAAAAGACTTGAAGCCTTGGATGTATAAACGAACGAGTTTCATGAACTGGTCCTCTCGATGGTCGGTGTGTTTCATCCGCACGTACGGCGTCCTGCTTTCTGAAATCGGATGATGGGATTAGTCTCGCCTAGGCCTTTTCAAGTTGTAAAGCCTTTCATCGGGGCGGCCTGTTGGCCTTTATGACTCTACGCATCCTAGAGTGAGGGCCTGTGAGAATGAGTGACAGTTTTTGACATACGGCCCAATGAACTTGTTTACAACTGATAGTTATTTATAAACAAAAGCCTTGCGCGTCATAATTAAGTTAAGCCAAAGTGCATTTTTATCTTATTTTATTATATTATATATGATGAATATTTAAGAACATGGATTCTCTCGATCTCGCTCTCGTTGGCGAGCTGATGAAAAAAGGACGCGCATCCTGGGCCGATTTGGCTCAGAAGGTCGGCCTGTCTTCCCCTGGCGTGATGGATCGCATCCGCCGCTTAGAAGAACGAAAGATCATTCGGGGTTATCGTGCGGTCATTTCACCTGAAGCACTGGGCTGGGAACTCACCGCTTTTGTGTCTGTAACGCTCGAGAAGCCCACCCACCGTTCGGCGTTTTTAAAACGCGTGAAAAGTTTTCCTGAGATTCAAGAATGTCACCACATCGCCGGCGATCACGATTATCTTCTAAAAATTCGCTGCGCTCATACTCGGCATCTTGATCAAATCGTCAGTCTCGGTCTGAAATCACTCACGGGCGTAATGAGAACCCACACCACCATCGTGATGGGCACAGAAAAAGAAACCAGCGAATTGCCGATACCTGAATCTGAAAAAAGTGAGACGGCGTAATGGTTGAAATGTTGCTCTTCGGAAAAGGTATCGTGCTCGGGTTTTCTGTCGCTGCCCCGGTAGGACCTATTGGCATTCTCTGTATGGACCGCTCCCTTCGCCACGGTAAACTTTCCGGCTTCTCCACAGGCATGGGTGCCGCTGCGGCTGACACCCTTTATGGTGCGATTGCCGCCATCGGGATCGCAAGTGTCATGGGCTTTCTGGCGGGCTACGAGAGAGAATTACGTTTTATCGGCGGTGTTTTACTTTTGATCGTGGCCTGGCGCATGTACATCACGCCACCGCCGGTCTTTCAGCAACGTGCTCCCGGACAAAAGCGTCCCCTCGGCCGTCTCTTCACGGAATCATTCATCCTCACGATTTCAAATCCCATGACCATCTTAGGATTCATGGCGGTGTATGCTGGCCTTGGTATTCAGGCCAGCAACATGAAAGAGATCTGGATTGTTCTGTTGGGAGTCTTCTTAGGATCGGCTGTTTGGTGGTTGAGTCTCAGCATTGGAACCGTGCTTTTGCGCCAAAAGTTGACCCCCAAGTTTTTGGAACGTTTCTCCCGCGGCGCGGGCATTATGATCGGTATTTTCGGTTTGATCGCTTTGGTCCAATCAGTCTTTCAGTTTAAAGTATCTTAGGAGACTGTTTGTCTCACTTTCTTCATCTTGGTCCCGCTCGTTGTGCCACAACTTGGCAGGCGCGAGTCTATAGCGATCACCCATCGCTTTTCGTACCTTTATCAAAAGATACCGAATTCTTTTCCCATCAATTCTCACGCGGCGAAGCTTGGTATCGTCAGCAGTTTTCTGCGGCTAAGGCAAATCAACTGCAAGGTGAACTTTGCCATCGCTATTTTTGGCACCCCGAAGCTCCCGCGCGGGCACAGACTTTTAATCCGCAATTCAAGATTATCGTTACGCTCAGAGACCCTTTCGAGCGAGTTATGTCGGCTTACCAATACGATAGAACCCTCTACCTACACTCCTCGGTCTCTCTAACTCAATATCTCAAGCTTCCCGTTTCAAGAGCAACCAATGCGTATGTAGAAAATATTAAACGGTGGCAAAACTACTTTGAATCAAAAAATATCCTCGTTACGATATATGAAGACATCAGTATCGATAAAAATAAATGGTTACAGAAGATTTGGTCCCACCTAGACATTCCATTCCACTGGAAAGAGGAGTGGCATCAACCACTTTGGAGTGCTCGCATCGCACGCAACGAAACTCTCGCTCATTTTGCCTTTAGTGTGAGTCAACTTTTACGTAAGCAAGGCTTCTTTCGCTTCGTAGGTCTCACTAAAAGTCAGTCTTGGGTTGAGAAAATACTCTTCCAAGATAAAGTATTGCCGATGCAATTCACCAAAGATGATTGGGGTCAGTCACTCAGAATAATTCAAAAAATCTATGACGACTGGGAAACCGAGTATGGCCATCTCCCAAGCGGTTGGAGGCGACCTGATGAACGCACTTGATCGCTTAGAATCAGAGGCCATCTATGTTTTAAGAGAGACTGCTGCTTTATTCAAAAGACCAGTTTTACTTTTTTCAGGTGGTAAAGATTCACTTTGTTTATTACATCTATCAGTAAAGGCTTTTAGACCTGAGGCTTTCCCTTATCCTGTTTTACACATTGATACTGGACACAACTTCCCCGAAACAATTCTATTCAGGGATAATATTCTGAATGAGTTGGGGGAAAGGCTTGTTGTTCGTTCTGTTGCAGACACCATTCGTGCTGGGCGCGTCGAAGAAGCGACAGGATTTTTTCCCAGCCGAAATCGTCAACAAGCTCGTACGCTACTCGACTCAATCGAAGAAGGGCAGTTTGATGCCGTCATCGGCGGGGCAAGGCGTGATGAAGAAAAAGCACGCGCCAAGGAAAGATTCTTCTCACCACGGGTACAAGGTGGCGGTTGGGAACCGAACCATCAGCAAGCTGAGCTGTGGGATATTTATAATCCCGCGCTTCCCCCTCAGGGTAATATGCGCGTGTTTCCTTTGAACAATTGGACTGAGCTCGATGTCTGGCGCTGGCTCGCACGGGAAAAGATAGAAGTCCCCTCTCTGTATTTTTCTCATCCGCGCCAAGTTGTACAAACTCCCCATGGGGTTTGGCTTCCTCAGTCCGAGCATATTAACCCACCTGATGGCACTCCAATTGAAAACTGGAACCTCCGCTTTCGTACCGTAGGTGACATGACATGTACCTCGCCCATTAAGTCTGAGGCAAAAAACATCCAAGAAGTCATTCGTGAGCTTGAGAGCTCAACCCTAAGTGAGCGCGGCAGTCGTGCTGACGATAAAACGAGTGATGCCGCGATGGAAGATAGAAAACGCGAAGGTTATTTCTAATGGAATTGCGCCGTTTTTATACTGCTGGTGAAGTCGATGATGGAAAAAGCACCTTGATTGGGCGCCTCTTCTTGGATGTCGGTCTCATCTACCAAGACCAACTCACGGCCATGGATGGAAATCTGGCACACTTTACCGATGGTCTACGTGAAGAAAGAGCGAAGGGCATCACGATGGATGTCGCTTATCGATTTTTTGAAACACCAACACACAAATTTATTGTGGCCGATGCTCCCGGTCACTTGCAGTACATTCGTCATATGGTGACAGCTGCTTCGCTTTCTGATGCTGCAGTTATTTTGGTTGATGCAACTCGTGGAGTGAGTACTCAGACAAAACGTCACGCCTGGATTGCGCAATGGCTTGGAGTTAAATCCATTGTCTTTGTTATTAACAAGATGGACAGTGCGGATTATTCACAAGAGAACTATCAACAGATAAAGGGCGAACTTGCCCATGTTCCTGATGCGACTTTCATTCCTGCCTCAGCGTTGAAGGGAGACAACATCCTTCACGCATCAAAGAACATGCCTTGGTATACAGGCCCCAGCTTAATGACATGGCTTCAAGATAATCCCAACACTACACGCCATTCTAGTATTCGGTTTACTGTGCAAAATGTCTTAGGTGACAACAGTATCCTGGGAAAACTAGTGGCAGGTCAGATAAAATCAGAGGCACAGCTGCAATCAACTGCTGGTAAAATAAAAATTGAAGAGATCCATCAGTATCCACACACCAAAAATAGCGCCCAGGCCGGTGAATCCCTACGCCTCAAGATTTCAGGGGCTGCACTTCAAAGGGGTGATCTGATTTTTGATCAAGGACTTTCATCTTCACAAAGCTGGCAAGCAGACTGGCTCTTGTTTGAAAAAACCACTGCGCCACTCCTCGCTCGCACACAAACCTGGGAAGCTCAAGTCACTCATCTACATGTTAAGAACGTTTGGGACTGGGAAGGGCAAGGTTGGATTAGCGACCTGTCACAAAAGACTTTGCCGTGGCTGCAAAAAGGCCTAATCCAATTCAGTCGCAATCTCCATAATGATCCATTTCTGCATGGAACAAATATGGGACAGATGATTCTGATCGATTCACAAACTGGAAAAACGGTGGGAGCAGTATTACTTCGCAAGGGCAGTTAATTTATCCAAGATTTCCTGCAATGTTTCTTCGACACTTCGACCAGCTGTTTCAACACGAATATCAGATTGCAACGGCTCTTCAAAAATATCTGAGATCCCTGTGAAGTGAGCAATCTCACCTCGTCTCGCCTTTCCGTAGAGTCCTTTCACGTCTCGCTGCTCACAATCCTCAAGTGAAGTATCAACCCAAATCTCAATATAATTCTGGCAGGACGTTCGTAAAAAAGATCGAGCCTCTTCATAGGGCGTAATGAACGCACCAAGGACTACGGTATTTGTTTTTTGGAGACGAGCAGCTTCCTGTGCAACATTTCTTAAATGCTCAATGCGTTCAGCTCTTCCAAAGCCTGTTTTTGGTTTTTTTGCTCGCACCACATCGCCATCTAGTACCGCTACTTTGATTCCCTGAGCAACGAAATGGTTACTCAACCTCAAGGCCAAAGTCGTTTTCCCTGCACCCGAAAATCCAATAAACCATACTACTATTGGTTTCATATCTTTTCCTCATTTTGGAAAAAAACAGGGAGATCAATGTCTCTGTCCCAATTTAAGTCTACAAAGTGAAAGTGACGAACTTGAAATTGATCCGTTAAAATCAAAGTCGTATATCTCTTCTTCCCGATGACATGAAACTTCGTGGAAGCCTGGTGAAAATAACGAATTCCGTTTTTAATATAAAATGAATAACGCGAGCCCACTAGGCCATAGTTATTAAGAGAAACGTAAAGTGTTACATCATTCGAGATGAGGTGAGACATCGATCCGGTAACGAGCAAATAGTTGGTCCAGTAGTTTTCCAATTTTCTTTTTGCATCAAAGAAAATGGCAATCGTTTCACCTTTTTGAGGTTTGAGACGTGTGAGGATATCCCGCGTTTTGAGCTCTATCTCCTTCATCGTCTTCACGTAGGCATCCGTCTTTCTTTTCTGAACCATGAAGCTGAGAATCAAGACCACAACTAACCCACTTAATACAGCAGCGCTCTTTCTGGTATCCTTTTGCATGCACCAGCCAACGAAAAGCGCCAAGGGTAGCAAGCCCCAGTACGCTCGATCGTGCCCAATATGGTTAACCAAAACTGCATAGGGAGCGATGAGCGCGCAAGCAGTTAGAAAACAAAATGCCGGCAGCCACTCGCCTCGTCGAATTTCTCGAAGAGCCACTAGAAATACGACAAAGGGAACGATGGGCCAAATGTTACTCCAAGCGAAGTTCCCAACCAATGCTGAAAATATCACATTGAGGTAGTAACTCATCCCTTCGGGCAAATGCATCCAAGACACTTGCATGAAGCCACTTTGAGGTGGCATTTTGAAAATAAAAATTCTTGCAGAAAGATAAATTACGACCAGAGAAAAATAGAACGCATGCTGCCAGCGAACACGCCTGTGCCAAGCCAGATCCCACAGGAGCCACACGAATGGGAATACGACCGCTCCTTCTTGAGACAGCCCTACTAAAAGTGAGAGTACCAGCAAGATAAGCCAGCGGTAGAGCGGAATATCTTTTTCAATCATGAGCCTTAATCCATGAATCAAAACAGCAAGCGTGAATTGATACTTCATGGCAAAAGACTGATCTAGAATATTGGTCGTTACTGGATGCATGACCATCACAAGTGATATGCCAATCAGCGAGAAATAGCCCCAGCCTAAACGGCGGCAAAGCAAAAGAAGCTCAGCGAGGCTCCATGCAAAAAACAAATACGAAACCATGGCCAAAGCAGCAAACGAGCTATTAAAAATTTTCCCCATAACCCAAAAGTAAGCAAAGAAGCCTATAGGCCGATATTGAGGGCCATGATTGGGATTGGAGAAGATTTGCAACCAATAATCCCAGGTCCCACTCTGTGGAGTGAGGTGCGACTTACGCATGACGTAGGTATCCCCAATGGCGATGCCATAATTCGGCATCAGGTAGAGTGCTGCGGCGACTAAAGTCGCCACAAACGCCCAGAGGAGTAGGTTACGTGTGCTCATCCCCTTCATATTACATTTCAATCAGCACTCTTGACCAGATGGCTAGAATCGAGGGAGATTCGCCCTGTACCCGGAGTGAAGGGCGAAAACCCGTTCCAGGAACCAGCCGCGGCCTGCCAGCTGCTTTGCCATGAGGTCTTTCATGAGCACGTCTAAGTCTACCGGTCCCATTTCAAAATTTATGAATCATCACTACCGCCACTTCAATGCGGCGGCCATGATGGATGCAGTGAAGGGCTACGAAGCTCACATGGCATCCGGTGGAAAGATGATGGTTACTCTCGCGGGTGCCATGAGCACAGCGGAGTTGGGTCTTTCTCTCGCCGAGATGATCCGCCAAGGTAAGGTTCACGCTATTTCTTGTACCGGCGCCAACCTCGAAGAAGACATCTACAACCTCGTGGCCCACGAACACTACGAGCGCATTCCAGATTGGCGCGGTCTCACGAAAGAAGCCGAGCAAAAGCTCTACGATAAACATTTAAATCGTGTGACTGATACCTGCATTCCAGAAGAAGCAGCGATGAGAAAAATCTGGTCCATCATGGCCGACGAGTGGGCCGACGCTGAAAAGAAGAACGAGCGTTGCTTCCCGCACGAGTTTTTCTTCCGCGCTTTGAAGAAAGGGAAATTCAAAGAGCACTACCAAATCGATCCCAAAAATTCTTGGATGCTCGCAGCTGCCGAAATGAACATTCCGATGGTTGTACCAGGTTGGGAGGACTCAACTCTCGGTAACATGTACGCCTCATTCTGCATGAAAGGCGAAGTGAAGAACGTGCACACCGTGAAAACCGGCATCGAGTACATGATGAGTCTCGCTGACTGGTACATGGAAACCGCCAAAACGTCATCGATTGGGTTCTTCCAAATCGGTGGCGGTATTGCCGGTGACTTCCCGATCTGCGTGGTTCCGATGATCCGCCAAGACTTGGAGAAGACCGACATTCGCCTGTGGGGCTACTTCTGCCAAATTTCTGATTCAACTACGAGTTACGGCTCTTATTCTGGTGCGGTTCCCAATGAGAAGATCACTTGGGGCAAACTTTCTGTGAATACGCCAAGCTACATCGTGGAATCAGACGCCACCATCGTCGCTCCCCTTATGTTTGCGCACATCCTCGGCTGGTAATAACTCTTGTTCCTCAAAAAAGGGCTCCTTCGGGGGCCCTTTTTATTTGATCGATCACACCACTCGTTGGATGATCAACGCATGAAAACACTTCTTATTGCCTTCCTCTTCCCTTTCATTGCGCAAGCTTCCATTTGTGTCGAACAGCTCGACGACAAAGGCGAAGTCAGCTGGCTGCATTGCCCACGCAACCTCACAACCGTGGCTTCGGGAACTCTCACAGATCGCGAAGTGCTCTGGCAGTTACCTGCAGGAAATGCTCCTCGTAAAGGATGGCCAGTCGTTTTGCTCTCACAGGGTTCATGGTTCCCCATCGAATTCTCACGACCACGCAATCTCCCTTTCGGTGGCTTTCACGAGGCTCGCCTCATCCAAACTTTGCTCGACAACGGCTACGCCGTGATCGCTCCACGAGCGACGTTGCAAATCGGCTGGACGACGAACTTGCCTTTGCCTGATTACAAAAAAACCTCCGACTACCGTGTTTTGAAAGAAGTTCTCGCAAAAATTCAGAAAGGTGAATTTGGTCCTTTAAACCCACGTGAGCTTTATGCCACAGGCATCTCAAGCGGTGGCTATAATACCAGCCGCCTGGCACTCACGTTTCCGAATACGTTTAAGGCGATTGCAATTCAATCGGCTTCTTATGCAACATGCCTGGGACCTCTGTGCCGAATCCCCGACTCTCTTCCAAGCGAACATCCGCCGACTCTCCTTCTCCACGGTGGAATCGATCTCACGGTACCGCTCTTCACCGCACGCAAGTATCACAGCAAGCTGAAAGATAATGGCATTGAAGTCGAAACTTTCGTGAACCCAAATGTGGGTCATGGTTGGCTGCCTGAATCACCAGAAAAAATTCTGGAGTGGTTCGAAACTCACTGATGGAGTTTGGGAAACTAGAATCCATTGAACACTTAAAGTGGGACCTGCCGCCAGAGAATGATCAGACGGTTAGTTATCTTCAAAGCCTTCCTCGCTCGCAGACGCAGTGGTACCTC
>JAKFUR010000086.1 GCA_021732585.1 Bacteriovoracaceae bacterium | reverse complement strand
CAAGTAGGTGAGGCATTGAAGTCCCACATCACTGAGCGCTTAGACGTGCCTGCTTACAATTTTAATTATCCTGTGACGAAGTACCCCGAGAAAGTGAAGTCTTTGGGACTGGATAAAAATCCAGTTCTAGAAGACAAGCTTGTCGGGATCAAAGGTCAGTATCTTATTTTTGAAAACGGTGTGATCAATATCCGCAACCATGCGGGCTACTTGGTGCGCTGGGAGGTCCTATGAAACAACCCCAAACGATTTACTTGCGCGACTACAAAGCGCCTCACTTCACTGTGGATCAAATTGATCTCACCCTCGACATCAAGAGCGGCCATACTGATGTGCTGTCAAAACTCACCATCGTGCGTTCTTCTACAGCACCTAAGGGCGCGCTTGAACTCGAACTCTTGGGTGAAGGGATGGAGTTGTTGGGCGTCTCTCGCGATGGCCATGAACTCAAATCTGGCGAGTACGCTCTCAGTACGGATCGCCTCACTTTGCATGCAATCACCACGGACAAACTCACCGTAGAAATTAAAAACCGTATCAAGCCTGAAGAGAATGCCGCACTGGAAGGCTTTTATAAGTCGGGTGATATCTTGTGCACTCAGTGTGAGCCGGAAGGCTTTCGCAAGATCACCTATTTCATTGATCGTCCGGATGCCATGGCAAAATTCAAAACCACATTGATCGCCGATAAGAAGCGCTATCCGATGCTGCTTTCAAATGGCAACCGTGTAGCGCAAGGAGACGCGGGCGGCGGTCGCCACTTTGTGTCTTGGGTCGATCCTTTCCGCAAACCTTCTTACTTATTTGCTGCTGTTGCTGGTGATCTCGAGATGAAGGCCGACACCTTCACAACCAAGAGCGGCCGCAAAGTCGCCTTGGAAGTGTATGTGGATAAAGGCCAGGGCAGTAAGACCGGTCATGCGCTCCTGTCTTTGCAAAACGCCATGAAGTGGGATGAAGACACTTTTGGTCTTGAATATGACCTTGATATCTACATGATTGTTGCGGTGGAGAGTTTCAACTTCGGCGCCATGGAGAACAAGGGTCTTAATATTTTCAACAGCGCTTATGTGCTCGCTGATCCTGCCACCGCCACAGACTCCGACTTTCAAAACGTCGAAGCGGTTGTAGGGCATGAGTATTTCCACAACTGGACCGGCAACCGTGTTACGTGTCGTGACTGGTTCCAACTCACACTCAAGGAAGGTCTGACCGTTTATCGCGATCAAGAGTTCTCTTCGGATATGCTGTCTCGTGCGGTCAAACGCATTGAAGACGTGAAGCGCTTGAAAGAAGCGCAGTTCCCAGAAGACGCAGGGCCCATGAGCCATCCCATTCGTCCGTCGAGTTATATCGAGATCAATAACTTCTACACCGCCACGGTGTATGAGAAAGGTGCGGAAGTCATTCGCATGATTCACACGCTCATCGGTGATAGCTATTTCAAGAAAGGCATCACAGAGTACTTCCGTCGCCACGATGGTCAGGCCGTGACCACTGAAGACTTTGTGTCCTCGATGGAAGCGGTTTCGGGCAAAGACCTGACCCAGTTTAAGAACTGGTATGCACGCCCGGGGACACCGACGCTTATCGTACGCGGGGATTACGATGCGGCGGCGAAGACTTACACCGTGAACGTAAAACAAAAATACGCTTCGGTGATGAATGAGCGTTTAGAAAATAATGTACTGCTCGTGCCATTTAAGATGGCCTTGTTTGGTGTGGATGGCCAAATGATGGGGGGCGAGCGTTTGCATGAACTCACTAAACTTGAAGAGACGATTGTCATTCAGGGTGTGACTTCTCAACCCACTCCTTCATGGAACCGCTCGTTTGCAGCGCCTGTGATGATTGATTATCCGTATACTGAAACGGAGCTTTTGCACTTGGTGGCTTTTGATACCGATCCCGTCTCACGCTACGAAGCCCTACAACGTGTGTATACGCAGGTGCTCAAGGCCTGGACGCAAGATTTACTCAAAGGTGTAACGCTGCCGACTGAATTGCCGGGAGCTTTTGCAGCGGGCCTGCAAAAAATTGTCAGCGATGACAAAATGGATCCGGCCTTTAAGGCGCATTTGTTTGAGATTCCGTCTGAGTCACAAATGAATCTTGAGTTGGATGTAGCCGCGATTGATGAAGTTCATTTGAGTTGCATGCGTTTGCAATCGCTCATTGGAAAAACATTCCAGGCGGAGTGGCATAAACTCTATAAACGCCACATAGATCCTCGTAAAGGTGATGCGACCGCTGCGGCCATGGGTGGACGCGCACTCAAAAACCGTGCGCTCGCCATGCTTGTGAAGAGCGGTGATCTATCCGCGAATGATCTCCTGAAAAAACATTTTTATGACGCCGCAACTATGGCGGAAGAAGCCACCGGACTTGGGTTGTATTGCCAAAAAGGTGGTGCAGCCGCCGAAGAAGCCCTCGCGCACTTTTATAAAAAATGGAAACACGAGCCGCTGGTCATGCTTCGTTGGTTTGGGGCGCAAGCGGCCCACACCCATGAAGGAGTGCTCAGTCGTTTGATTATGCTCGAGCAAGATCCGGCCTTTCGCCCGAATGTGCCTAATGATCTGCGTGGCCTCTATCAGAATTTTGCTAAAGGAAACCTCGTAAGTTTTCATGCGGCCGATGGCAGTGGTTATGATTTCTTGGTGGAGCGAATCGCGCGCATTGATAAATTCAATCCGCAGGTAGCGTCTCGTCTCACCGGTGCGTTTGCTTTGATGCAGAAAGTGGATGAGGGGCGTAAGCAAAAAATGAAAGGGGCGCTCAAGAAGTTGGTAGAAGGGCAGCCTTCTAAAGATGTGTTTGAAGTGGCGTCCCGCTACTTGGGACAGGCCTAACGGCGGTGCTGGGGGTGTCGATCTGCTTTCACAGGGATCGGCGCCAACTCCTTCTCGTTCAGCCCGAGCAAGTCGAGAGCGGTTTTGATCAAAGATGAGATGAAATCAAGCATGGGTACCTCGCACTAGGCTTTTCGGCAGGTCAGCTCACTTACATTATAGCGCCGCGACAAGAGTCATTCCTAGGGCTTTTTATTTTCCCCTTTTAGGGGCCCATGCTATGCTGGTTAAGTCACCGAAACTCTAAGGACGACCATGCCTGATCAGCAACTTTCTATTCGTCAGAAGGCCCTCAAGGTCAATCTCGCTCGCCGTTTCTATGGCACATTTGCCGAAATCGGTGCCGGACAAGAGGTCGCTCGTCACTTTTTCCAGGCCGGTGGCGCCTCAGGTTCCATAGCTAAAACCATCTCCGCCTATGACATGGTTTTCTCCGATCACATCTACGGTAAAGAAACGGGCGGCCGTTACGTCTGTGAAAATCGTCTGGAAAAAATGTTGGTGCGTGAGTTTGAACTTCTCACGGAACGTCTCTCTGATGTGAAAGGCAAAGACCATCAGTTCTTCGCTTTTGCTAACACAGTCTCGGCACTTAATTTCCAGCGCACCAATGAAGCCCATGGCTGGTTAGGCGTGCGTTTTCAAGACGCTCCTGGTTCAGCGCCGAGCGATGTGGTTATTCACGTGCGCATGCTCGACCCCCAAAATATTTTGCAACAAGATGCCTTGGGCATCATCGGCGTGAACCTGACTTACGGAACTTTGTGTCTCCACAAAGAACCTGAACAGATGGTGCGCCAATTGATGGACCACTTGGATACCGGTCGCCTCGAAGTGAACTTCGTGCGCGTCTCTGGCCCAGCGTTTGCGAAAGTCGATAACCGCTTACTGAATCTTCAGCTCGTAAAAGATGGCTACACTCAGGCCGTCATGTTCAATGAACAAGGCGAAGTGGTATTGCCGGCGGATTACCTCTACAAGAAAGATATTCTCTTGGTGCGCGGCTCTTACCGCCCACCCACATTGGTCAGCATGGACATGATCAAGACGGGTCTGACGAACTTTGCGAAGTCGGCCAAGATCAATCAAGACGAAGTGCAAACCATCGCTGAGATCACCATCTCAACGTTGCAAGAAGACGGCGATGTCATCGCCAATGAAGATTTCCTCGCGCGCGTGGAACTCTTGTGTGCCCTTGGACAGAAGGTATTGATCTCAAACTTTGCTCAGTACTATCGCCTCACGCAGTACCTTGCGAAATTCCGAGCTCGTCACGTGGGTCTGGTGTTGGGTGTTTATAACTTCAAACAGATCTTCGATGAAGAATACACCAACGTCGAAGGTGGGTTGATGGGCGCCATGGGACAGCTTTTTGCTCCGAATGTGCATGTGTTCGTGTATCCCTACATGAGCGAAGACAAAAAAGAATTTTTACGGATGGAAAGCCTTACCGTCAAAAAAGAAGTCTCGCACTTGTATAGCCACGTGAAAGACGGTGGTAAACTTCACGACATCAAAGACTTTCACGAAGAGTGGCTGCATATCTACTCACGCAAAGTGTTGAATATGATCATCGGCAATGAGCCAGGCTGGGAAAAACTTGTTCCTGAGTCTGTGGCCAAGACCATCAATGAGAAATGCCTGTTTGGGCATCCGTGCTTTCTCGATAAAAAAAGAAAATGAAACTCTATACGTCGCTTGAGCGCGATCCGTTCTTTCACCTCGCGGTGGAAGAGTGGTTGCTGCGTGAAAGCGGCGAGACGGTATTTTTTCTCTACCAAAATCGACCATCGGTGGTACTTGGCCGTTTCCAGAATCCATGGCTGGAGTGTGATCTGGCGTGGATGAAAGCGCAGAACGTCGATCTCGTGCGCCGGCCATCGGGCGGCGGCACAGTTTGGCATGATGAGGGCAATGTGAACTTCTGCTGGGTCGGCCCGCTTGTAGGCTTTCATAAGGACAAGGCCCTACAAGTCGTGCAAGAGCGTCTTAAGGCCTTGGACGTGAATGTGGTCATCAATGCCCGTCATGATCTGGTGGTGCCTCAGAGTGACGGCAGTACCCGCAAAGTTTCCGGCAGTGCTTACAAACAAACCAAAGACCGCGCTCTTCATCACGGCACACTTTTGATCAATGGTGATTTAACGAAGCTCAACCGCGCGCTCGCGAGTCCCCACAAGCTCACAGAAACGCGCTCCATTGCTTCTGTTCGTTCGGTGGTGATGAATTTGTATACGCTGACACCGAAAAGTTGGATTGATTCATGGGGAAGCGCAGAGGTGCTGAAACCTGAAGCGCGTTTTAAACCGGCACCATGGTCGGATTGGCAGTGGGTGATGGGCGAGACGCCGCTGTTTAAATGGTCGTTCACGATTGAAGGCGAAACGATTCATTTGAGTGCTCACAAAGGTTTGATCTTGGAGCTTGATTGGTCAACTCGAGGTTTGAAGTTTGAGCGACTCGAAAAGCGCCTTGAATCCGCCACGTTCTATGAGCTTTCAGGCGGAACGATCAATCAGCAAGTCTGGCAGAACGCTTTAGGCGTCTAGTGGGCGACGCAGGTTCCGCAGCCTGACTTCGGCGCTGACTGATCTAAGAAACTCCAATCTGCATAACGGGCATTGAGCGCTTCACAGGCCGCCGAGAGGGTGGCGTGGGTTTCTTGGTGGATTTCCTTGTCTTCACCCTCAGTCACAGTGGCGTAATAGAGGTATTGGCCCTTTTCGAGGGTTTCTGGGTCAGCGCCAAAGCTCACAAACGCGCGGTATTGGCCGGATTCGAAGCGGCAGTAGGTCCAGTTAGTAGGTGTGATAATGCTTTGCATAATATCTCTTTGAATCAAGCAGTTGCCGACTGGGTCATCTTAGTTTAACTTACCAGGACTTTGCAGTTAAAACTTTCCGGAGATCACCATGGCTAAAAAAGGTCCACGTAACGTCATTACCCTCGAATGCACTGAGGCACGTAAAGAAGGCAAGAGTCCTTCACGTTACACCACAACTAAGAACAAGAAGACTACACCTGAGCGCGTTGAATTGAAGAAGTACAATCCTGCTCTTCGCCGTGTGACTGTACATAAAGAAGTAAAATAGTTTTCAAGGGCCTGCGTCTGCGGGCCCTTTCTTTTTTCTTCTTATCTAAAATCCCGTTCTTTTTTTGTAATGATTCCCAGCTGCTCAGAACCGAGCACAAGGGGATTCTGCGTTCCTTCACGATAGAATAGGAATGAGCGGTTTCTTTCTAATTTCAAATCACCTAAGCGATCCAGCGGCGCCGAGACATAGAATGTTTCAGGCAACTGGCCTTGGCCCAAACGCAAACGCCAAGCGGGGTTGGTCATCACACGCGTGAGCTCGGTGGACTGCGACTCCGTGAGTTTATCCAACACCATGGTACTCTTGAGCGTTTGTAGATCGCGCAGGAACGCCGCTACTTTGCGGTCATCGAACTTCTTACCTTCCGGATCTTGCCAACTTCCTTCTACCCGCATGAGACGAAGACCTGAGCTATCAAAGGGCGCTTGCTGCAGCTCAATCAAGTTCACTTGATCAGGATTCAGCGCCAGCGCTTTGGAGTCCAAGAGCTCTTCTTGGGTCACGCTCTCAAGCGAGATCGGCAGGGTCGTGCATTGGTAGATCCACTCTTGGCCTTTAATCAAAAAGTAAGTGGAGTTATCAATCGGGTTGATCAAACCAAAGGCCAGCTCGATAGGTGTGCCTTCACTCAATTCAAGTGTCAGCGAGAAGAGCGGTTTATCCAGCGAGAAGCTTTGGCGGTTGATGGTGTCGCTGCGATGAGAGTGACGAACTTGAATATCACTTAAGGCCTTGACGACCTTAATAAAGAAGTCTTTGCGGGCCTTGATGGTGGTGGGTTCAGTCATTTGCCACGGGCCATCGAGGAAACCCTCAGGATGGGTATTTTCAAATTTAAAGCTGCCCATCTTGTTGGTGAAGCTCATGCGTTTGAGGCGCTGCAGTTTTTCTACAGGAAGCGGATTCTTAATAAGCTGAGCAAGTTCTTGCGGTAGAGGTGGAGCCTGGAAGACTTCGGCGAAGAAGCCGACAGCTCCAAGGAGCAGGGCAAAGCAAACAACGACGAGTGTTGACCAGTGAATACTGAGATTCTTTAACATGAAGCTATTTTAGCTGGGTCCTAGACTTCTGGGCCAGTGCCATTTGTGGCCGGCTTGCCACCCTTTTTAGGAATCACTGGCTCAACAGAGGTTAAGAACTCGCGCAAACGAGTACGCTCCCCTGGGATGGGGTAGGTGAAGCGGCACTGAAGTCGGAAGTCCGGCTTTGATTCGCTGATGATGCGACTGCGCATGGCATAGTTGTGGCACATGATAATTTCCGCGCTCATCATAAAAGGATGAGGAATCAGAAACTCGACAATCACACTTTGGCCTTGAATGAACTTCTCTTTCGAGAACGTCAGCATCCAGTCCATGTTGACGTCAGCGAGTAAGGCAAAACCGTAAGAAACTTTGGTCGAGTCGGGCGCAAGCCGAGTGTACGCACGTTGCACGTGGGGTGCTGCTGGGGCTTCGGCTTTTTCAGCCGGCGTTTGTGAAGCCACAAGTTCATCGGCTTTTTCTACGACAACGGCAGGAGCTTCTTCTACTACTGGAGCAGGAGTCGGCTCTTCAGGTGTGGCGGCCAATGCCTCCATCATTTCGTCGACAGAGTCCTGTGGCGTGGTGGCTTCGGAAACAAGTTGCAACTGAGGTTGTCCGGCCAATGGCTTATCTGTCCTCATGCCATAAAATTCTTTAATGTCGTCGAGGAAGAGAGGAGTACCGGCGACTTCGCATTCTTTGATGCGTCGATCGAGGGCAGCTTCAATCTCATCTCGCAGTGCCCAGATGCGCACGGGAATTCTTTTGACGGCAACAGGGTGGGTACTTTTATTAAAAATTTGGCTCACGAGTTTTCTCCTCAGCTTTTATTTTCTTACAAACAGAGCGTTTATGCTTTTAAAACAACTTCCGGCAAAAAATTCACTTAAAATCTCTCTAACTACACATTGAAGTGTTGATTGAGCTGCAAGGAGTGCGGATGAAATCGAATAAGTTGTGCGTTTTAGTAGGGCTCTTGGCCCTTTCCCCTATGGCCCTGGCCAAAGAGAAGATGAGCGTCGATGCTCCATTTATCGCTGGTGAAGTCCTCGTCAAGATCCGCGAAGGAAAATCTGCTGCCGCTCTTCAAGGTGTGCAAATCAAAAAAGAATTGAATCTCTTGGCCGGTCGTTTCGCACTCGTGACGACAGCGCAAAAGTCAGTGGCAGTGGCCATTGCTGAATTGGAAGCCAATCCAGCAGTTGAATACGCTGAACCGAACTTTATCTACACAGCGATCAACAACACTTCAAACGTTGAGCGCATGCTGGCGCAATCAGTTGTTGAGCAAGGCGATGATCGCTTCGGCCTTCTCTGGGGGCTGGCGAACACAGGAAAAAACGAACCCGACCGTAACGGCGCTCCGGGCATCGAAGTCGGTGTGGCCGGTGTGGACGTCAACGCTCTCAAAGCTTGGCAGATCACCAAGGGCTCACGTGACATCACTATCGCAGTGATCGATACCGGTGTTGATTACAATCACCCAGATCTAGCGGCCAACATGTGGGTCAACGCGGGTGAAGTAGCCGGCGATGGAATTGATAACGACAAGAACGGTTATATTGACGACGTTTACGGCTGGAACGCAGCTGTTGATAACGGCAATCCTTTTGATGGCCACGGCCACGGAACTCACTGTGCCGGTACTATCGGCGCGATCCACGGTAACGGTGGTGTTGCCGGGGTAATGGCCGATGTAAAAATCATGGCGGTTAAATTCCTCACAGACTCAGGTTCAGGTTCATTGGTGGATGCTATCGAAGCGATCGACTACGCCACAAAAATGGATGTGGATTTGATGAGCAACTCTTGGGGCGGCGGCGGATACACGCAAGCGCTCTTTGACTCAATCAAAGCCGCTTCTGATAAAGGGATTGTGTTTGTCGCGGCTGCTGGTAACTCAACGAGCAATAACGATATCCGCGCTAATTATCCTTCGAACTACGCTACCGACAACATGATCGCGGTTGCGGCCATCACTCACCAAGATCAATTGGCGAGTTTCTCAAGCTACGGCAAGCGTACAGTGCACATCTCAGCTCCAGGCCGTAACGTCTTGTCGACCACTCCGAACAATGGTTACTCAGTGTTCAGCGGTACTTCAATGGCAACTCCTCACGTCTCAGGCGTGTTGGGTCTTTACCTCGCTCAAGAAGGCCGTCGTCCGCACGCTGAAACTCTTGAACGTTTGATGGCAACTTCGGTTCCAAGTTCTGCGTACCGCCGCACAACAGTTTCTGGCGGTCGCGCAGATGCTTACAACCTTCTGACCAACACTCGCCCAGCTCGCCAAGGTCCACCAGCTGATCAGTGGCAGTCCGAGCGCATATCGGATGTGTTTGAATCAGTTCACCCTTACGCCAACAGCTCGAAGCTTTCTCGCACCATCACGGTGGCAGGTGCGAAGTACATTCGTGTTGTCGTGAAAAAACTCGAATCTGAATCAGGCTACGATTTCTTGACTGTGAAAGACGCGAGTGGTGCTGTGATCGAAAAACTCTCAGGCAAATTGGAAGATTTCACCTCTGATTACATCCAAGGTGAGACGGCCATTATCGAGTTCAGTTCGGACAGCTCACAGGCCGCGTGGGGCTTTTTGGTCGAAGAAGTTCAAGTTATCCGTTAAGTTCTAGCTAATACTCTCGAGGCGGGAGCGGCTTTTCAGCGGCTTCCGCCTTTCCTGCCACAAACTCTGGGCAAACGAAATTTCTTGTTTTGGGTCTAAAATACATTCGTGGGAATTCTTAACTCTAGAGTGGGGCAACGCGGTTCGGCCGCTGTCGTGGCCGTCCTTGTGACCTTTGTTTGTGCCAGCATCATGCTGGTCATGTTTCAAGTTCGCCAAGATCTCGAGCACACCACCTCCTTCAGCCAAGAAAAAGTCAGTGAGCATACGGCGTGGATGGGACTCGAGCGCTTCTTTCGCGACAATCCCGTTTGCACTCAATTACTGAAACGAAAAAAAATGGGCGAAAGCTTAATGGGTAGCTATGAAGCAGAGATGCCTAAGGTTGGGCGTGAGTGGGACGAGACTGGTTGGCTAATTAAAGAGATGTATGTCCTTCGAAGAGAAGATGAGATCGCATGGCAGGTGAAAAGGAACCCTAGCACTCAGCCTGGGGTCTCCACAGTCTACTTAAAAATTGGTCTCGTCCCAAGACCTGCACCTGGAGTGAAGGCCGGGGTGGACTATATGTTGCGAGCACCCACTAGCACCCGCTTGATCGCTGTGAAGGTTACCATGGCCCATGAGCGTGTATTTGGTCACTGCGATCGGCAAGTGGCCGAGCAGGCCTGCTATCAGGCAGGAGAGCTGAAAGGCATTATGCCTAGGTTAGTGAGTGGGCGGATGCCAGCGTCGAAAGAGTTTCAGTGTGGGGGTGAGGGGTATCGGGTGCAATGCCTTATTCCCGATAACGAAGCACCTATCTGGCGCTGTAATAATTGATCCAATAATTGCGATCTGCTTCGTTGCTTTCGTCATTCAGTCGTCGATGTACTAGTCTGTACGCCTCCTCCTTCATTCCTCAGCGCCTAGCAGCTCATCAATTCTTGAATCAATTGGGATCGGAGAAAATAAAAAAGCCACCCGAAGGTGGCTTTTACTTACTTAGTGTCAGTAGAGACTACTGAAACAAGTGGATGTTTTTGCGGAGGTAAGCAGAAAGTGAGCCGACTTTGTCCAAAGTGCGCATCGTGCTTGTAGAGATGCGGAGACGAATCGTGCGACCAGTTTCTGGGTCAAAGATTTTCTTAGTCTTCAAGTTAACTTCGCTGAACTTGCGAGTCTTGATGTTTGAGTGAGAAATTTTATGGTTGGCCTGGCGGGCTTTTCCTGAGAGGTCGCATTTGCGTGACATAAAGGATCCTTAGCTAGTTTTAAGTCTGGGTAAGTTAACGCCCTCGGGCGGTCTTTGGCAATTGAGAAATGATCCATCTTGGGGTTTAATTCCCGCCATCACCGGCCTTAAACCTCAAGGACCCACCATGATTCAGCCATTGAAGATTAAAAACGCACTGCAAAAAGCCCCCACAGCGAAGCCCATCTATCCCGTGACGGTGAAATCCAGCAAGGGTGAAGACGTCACTTTGGCCGATCCGCGCGCCACTCGTTGCATGCTGGCGTTGATGGATTTAGCAGCTGTGAACGGCGGCGCTGCCTGTCACTGGGGTGGACCTTCGGCGATGACAGAGATGTGGACCGCCCTTCACTCACTCATGTTTCGCGAGGGCGCGTGGTTCGATCGCTACAATTTTGTGAATGATATCGGTCACGCGGAAAACGGCATCTACGCTCTTCGCGCGAATCTTGGTTTCGGTGATTTGACCCTCGAAACACTGAAAGGTTTCCGCTCCATTAAATCAAAACTCACCGGCCACGGAGAGTCGCACCTTTATCCAGAAGGTGTTTTGCTTTCGAACGGTCCATTGGCCTCAGCACTTCCTCAAGCGCAAGGCCTTGCTATGGCGGACGCCCTTACAGGCAAAAATCGCATGACGATTTGCTCGATCTCAGACGGTGCCAGCATGGAAGGCGAAGCCAAAGAAGCGTTCGCGGCGATTCCAGGATTAGCGGCAAAAGGGAAGCTCGCTCCGTTTGTCATGATCTTGAGTGATAACAACACCAAGCTCGGCGGCCGCATTGATAAAGATGCTTTCAGCATGAATCCAACCTTCGCCTCTCTTGAGACGTTGGGCTGGCAGGTGATGAAAGTTGAGAACGGCAATGACTTGACCGCCGCTCTTCACTCCATTGAGAAAGCTTTCGCAACTGTGGACGCGAAGAAGCCGATTGCGATTTGGGCGAAGACCGTTAAAGGCCACGGCATCAAGGCCACCGCGGAATCATCTTCTGGCGGTCACGGTTTTCCATTGAAGGCCCACGATGAAGGCATCCATGTATTCCTTGAAGAAATCTGGGGCAGCAAAGATGTGCCAGCGGCCTTCACCACATGGGCGAAAGAGTTGGTCATTAAGCCGACGAAGTCGGCTACATCTGGCGTTCCAAAAGATAAAATTCAAATCGGCGTTTCTAAGGCGCTCTCAAAAGCCGCCAAAGAAGGCCTGCCGGTGTTCTCAGTCTCTTGTGACCTTGCTGGTTCTACTGGAGTGAAAGGTTTCCAAACCGATCACCCAACCCACTTTCAAGATGTAGGTGTGGCTGAATCGAATATGGTGTCAGTGGCAGCGGGAATGTCGAAACTGGGGTTTATTCCTGTCGTTGATACCTTTGCTGCGTTTGGTGTCACCAAAGGTAATCTTCCATTGATCATGGCATCGCTCTCGGAAGCTCCGGTGATTGCGATCTTCTCGCACACTGGTTTCCAAGATGCTGCTGATGGGGCTTCTCACCAATCGCTCACTTATATGAGCGCGCTCGCTTCGATTCCTAATACTGTGCTGGTGAATCTTGCGACGGCAAAAGAAGCGGAAGAGTATGTGTATCAGGCGGTGAAAGAAATCGCTTCTATGCGTGAAGCGGGTCAGCACGCACCAAGTTTCATCTTCTTCTTGGGCCGTGAGAATTTCCCACTCGAAACCAAAGAGGGTCTCACTTACAAAATCGGCACACCTCAAGTGATTGAGGCAGGCACAGACGCGATGATCGTGGCGACGGGTTCATTGCTTGAAGAAGCACGTGCCGCTGCTGAATTGCTTAAGGCCGAAGGCAAGAGTGTCGCGGTGGTTCAGCATGCGTTCGTGAATCGCCCGGATGGTCAGTTTATGGCCACTATGTTGAAGAAATCCGGCAGCAAGCTTGTCACCGTCGAAGACCACCAGTTGATCGGCGGCATGGGCGCGATGCTGGCGCACTCACTCCTGTTACACGGAGCTGATTTTAAATTGAAGTCGTTGGGTGTGAAAGGTGAGTTCGGTCAATCGAGCTACACCGCTCAAGAGCTTTATCAAAAGCATGGACTAGATCGCACGGCGATTGTGAAAGCGGTTAAAGCGCTTTTGTGATTACGGGCATTCAGAATTTTCATTACTACGTACAGAACATGGACCGGGCGGTGGAGTTTTATTCTGTCGCCTTCGGTGCCAAAAAAGTTTTTGGTGATGAGCATTGGACATCGCTTGCGCTTCACGGACTCACGCTTGGGCTTCATGGCAACAATGGTTGGCCAGTGGAGAAAGTGCCTCGTAATGACCATGGTGCCAAGGCCGGCGGAACGCTGACCTTGAAAAGTGATAATATTCCGGAAGATCGCGCCCGCCTAGAAAATCTGGGAGCGCAGATTATTGATGAAACCAAAACGGATTGGGGCCATATGCTGGTGTTTGAAGACTTGGATGGTAATATCCTCAATCTTCAGCACCCGAGCTACTAAACCTACTTACAAGGCTTGATGATCACTTTACGAAGACCGTCTTCGGGAACGACTTCATCTTCTAGCAGCATCACAATGTCATAGGTCGCGATCCCGCGAATCACTTTGAGAGAGCGAAGCTCAAAACCACCACCACCACCGCTGAAAAACAAATCAGTTTTTTTCCAAGCACGTATTTTTTTGACTACGGCATCAGCCGAGCCTTTGTAGCAGAATTTTTCGTACCCATAATAGGTTTGAACGTCGGTTTCTTCTTTGATGAGTTTTTCTACATCAATGAGAGAGCGCCCTTCTTTTACAAAGAGGCTTGAGGCGTGAGCGAAACTCGCTGTGCTGAGAAGCACGACTACAAAAAATAGTTTTTTCATGAGCGCAAGGTAGATCACGCGGCCACGCTTCAGCAAAGGGGTGTGTAAGTTTTACGAACACCATCCAGCACAAACCAAACGTTTGCCGTGAGTTACGCGACTGGTTCGATGCTCAAAACCATCTATGCCGGTTTGAAAAATGATGAGTGTGCCCGGATCAAACGGGCCGAGTTCAATTTCATTTGTGGTGCCACGGGGACGAATGCCCAAGGTGCCACCGCCGGGTTGGCCAAAAAAATTCAGCGACCAAGAAAACGCCAAGACACGTGAGCCGTCATCATGCCAGATGCCGTCTTCTTCTTCGGGATCACCGCCATCACGAAGAGCGAGCATGTGTTCGATGCGATCAAACTGTTTATGAGTTTGCAGTAGTGGCATGAGACGCTGATCAATCGCCTCACGCATGACCTTATCCAAGGCAGGCCAGTCACCTGCAAGGGCGAGCGCCTCCGCACTTTCAGGAAGTGCGAGGTGAGTGATGATGTGGCCGTCAGCAAACATTACAGCTCGTGGGGCAACGGTCGTTTCTTAGGACGGAAGTAGGTGCGCGGAGAATAGTCGGCAAAATCTGCGATCTTGCCCATGTAAATGCACGCGTATTTCTCAACCTGGCCAGCGAAGCGACTCGGCTCAACTCCGGCACGCATGACTTCGCCCCAGTGAGGATTGAAATGCCCCGAGTACTGGCGAATCAGCTTGCCGAGTTTCTTATCAATGCCTTCAATCTCGTCAAAGATCGGTTGAGATTTCTTTTTGTCAGGTTTACTTTTGTCGTAGAGGCGATCCAGCGCGTGCTCAAGATCCACCTTGCGACCCATGAGTGCGTTGATCTCGCTGCCGAGCTCTTTGGTGGCATGGAGCGCTTGGCGTTCGCCTTCGAGTTCTTCCACCACCAAGGCCGTGCGCCAGTTGCAGGTTTTTTTCAACTGCAAGATGTCGCCGTAGATATGGTCACCCAAGTAGAGAATCTGTTCACCGGAGAAGCCGTGATCTTTTTGAATAGTGGAGGCACAGCCGCCTTGATAGAGGCCGGTGAGAACGGGGCCATGATGGTTTTTCATCAGCCCTGTCGCGGGGTTCACACTCAAGAATGGTAAACGATCCGTGAAGAAGCGCGGCTTCGCTGCAGCGGTGACGACGAGATCAAACAACTCGCTCCAGTGCTTATGTTCTTTCAAGAACGGCGTCATGGTGTAATCAAGGAGGAGCTTAGAGTATTCGTAATCAGAATTGGTGATCACCCAGAGTTTTTTACCAAAACTTTTTAACCGCTCTAGTTCAGCGACCGCTTCTGGGTCTTGCACGATGTATTTTTTGACGTCTTTGCGCACTTCACTTTTGAGCGTGCCATCGCGGTGAGAAGTATCTAACGCTTCAATAAGATCTTTCTCAATAATGTGAAACTCGGGCAACTCCAACTCAGGTTGCGCATTCTTCATGTCAACGATTTGCATAAACAAGCAGGCATAAGCGACAGAGAAGGATGTATCGACGATGGCGTAGCGATCGGAGTCGTTCAAATCAATCGAGAGACCTTGGTAGATCTTCTGCTGAGATTTGAAATCCATCTCTTTGCCGCCGTGGCGAGACTGCTTCACTTTACTGTGAAGGGAGAGTTTCAAAACGTTGCCGTGAGGTTTATCAATAACGAGGCCGCGGATAATGCGGTTGTAATCAAACTCTAGCGCCTTGATCTGTGCGGGGTAGTTCTTGATCGCGAGGAGCTTCTTCTTAATCTCTCGGTAGGTCATCTCTTCGAAGGCCGTAGAGTTGTAGCGCACGAGCGTGTAATCCATATCAAAGCCGATGGCCTGGATATGTTTCATGTTTAGAGTGCGATTGACGTATATTCCCATAATATCCTCGTATTTCCGGTGCGTTAAAAGTGTCGCCTAGGGGCACTCCCTCGTCAAATCAAGAGTTTTTTACAAGCTCCTTAAGACTTCTTGCGCGCTGCGCATTTGTGAGGGATAAGGGCGACCGATTTGAAATGAAGGAGCCCACATGTCTTTGCTCAAGCGCTGTTTCTCTCTCAGTCTTTCTCTTTTCTCGACTGGGACCTTAGCTCAAAACATCCCTAAGGTTGTTTATGGTGCTGATAATCGCGTGGAAGTGTATGAGGCGCCGAGTTCAATACAGGCCGTGGCCGCCAGCACAGCAGCGATGATTCCCATGGAGCGCTTGAAGCTCACTCCAAATGAGACTGATCCTTCTATCAGCACTTACCTTGCTCGCCAAAGCAAACTCAAAGAAAATGGCATCTGCGCTGATGATCGCTACGCCGAGCAGGCGACACCCGCCAGCTGCTCAGGATTTCTCGTAGGCCCTGATCTCATCGTCACTGCAGGTCACTGCAGCCGCACCCAGCTGGCCTGTCAGAACAACGCGTGGGTCTTTGGTTTTGCCATGGACCAGGCCACGCAGTCGGCCGGCGTGAGCATTCCTGCTGAGAACGTTTATCGCTGCAAAGAATTAGTGAATCAAAAACTCAGTGGCCCAGAAGGCACTGATCACGCGTTGATCCGTCTTGATCGTGTGGTCACGAGTGCGTTGCCATTGAAGTTCCGTGCCAGTGGCAAAATTGACGACAACACAGAAATCGTGGTGATCGGGCATCCGATGGGATTGCCGACCAAAGTTTCTGACGGCGCAAAAGTTCGCACCAATACGCATCCACATTTCTTTGTCGCCAATCTCGATACTTTTGGCGGCAACTCAGGGTCTGCGGTTTTCAATACAACCGACCTCACCGTAGAGGGGATCTTGGTTCGTGGAGAGACGGACTACAAGTACAACTTAGTAAAAGGCTGTCAGGAAGTTTACGTATGCGCCGATGATAAGTGTCGCGGCGAAGATGTGACTCGTATTACAGACGTGATTGAACTCGCACAGCGTGATTCTGTCTTGGCAGCAGCCGCGAGTGGTGATGCTGACACCGTGGCGAGCTACTTGAAGGCGAGAGGCTGGGTGAACATGTATGACAACGCTAGCGTAAGTATCCTTGCGAAAGCGGCCGGCGGACAGCAGGCCCACATCGTCAGCGAGTTGATCAATGTGAAAGCCGATGTGCAAATCAATGATCTCACAGGGAAGACGCCGTTGCATCAGGTAGCGCTGAATAAAGTCACCACGAAAGACGGTGAGGCCGTTGTGGCGTCTTTGCTTTCAGCAGGAGTGAAGATTGATGCGCAAGATGCCAGCATGAACTCGGCCCTGCATTTGGCCGTGAAGAATAGCAACGTTCGTTTGGTGGAAGTTTTGCTCAAGGCAAAGGCCGATGCGCGCTTGAGTAACATCGATGGAAAGACGGCGATGGATTTGACCGATTGGTTTAAGCCGAGCCATAGGAAGATTCGTGCGCTCTTGAAAAAAGCGCTCAAAGCGAAGATCTAAATTTTTTTGGCAACTCCCATATAGGAGAGCCAGAGATTTTTTGTGGTCGTGAACTGGAGGCCCTGAGGTACGATGCCGCTCAAAATGTTTTGCAGTGGTATCGTACGGAACTTAGGCCTGAGACCAATCAATTCTTGATTCTTTAAGCCCACATTCTCGCAGAACTGCACGAGCTCATGAGGCTTTATGAAAAGCTCAATCACATGCATGTTAGGGGGCGTGTTCTTCACCACCCACTCGACGAACTTAATCACCATCAGGTGTGATAGGGGGTTACGATTAAAAGTGTGATAGAAAAAGACCCCACCAGGCTTCAACACCCGCGCACATTCTTTGACCACGTCTGCTGGGTTCGGGACGTGTTCGAGAAAATCTAATGTCGTCACGACATCGAAGCTCTCATCTGCGAATGGGAGGTGGCAGGCATCGGCATTGATGTATTTGGCCGTTTTCGTTGCGTCGAAGCGTTCGGCGACCTTGAGGCTTTCCTGCGAAAGATCGATGCCGGTGACCTGAAAGCCTTCACGGGCCATGCGATTGGTAAGAAAGCCAGCTCCGCATCCCACATCGAGCAAGGTTCCTTTTTTAGGAATCCGCTCAAGAATCCAAGGAACTTTCACTTCGTTTTCTGCACGCAGAAGTGCGATGGGATCATCGTAGGCGGTATACCAACGGTCGCCGTAATCTTCGTAGATGGCGTTGTTTATTTTTTTCGCCATGGGATGTTCCAGCGTAAAAGTTGATAGAGGAACAGCGCCGTTGCCACAATGGGGAGCCCCTTCATGAGCCATGACAGTTCACCCGTGACCCAGAGATGGTAGGCCAAAAAGAGAGCAATCGGATGGAGAATAAAAAGTAGGGCGTGTAACCACTGCTCAAACGCGCCACACTCTTTGTGATGCACCCATTCGTCTTTAGTAATGAAAACAGTGGAGAAGATCGCCAGCGCCAGATAAATGAACGTGTTTGTCTCGTTCGGTGCAAAAAAGTGGATGAAAAAGAAACAGGCCATGACCGTGAGGCTATCCAGCGGGTGTCCGCGGCGCTCCCAGGTGGAGAGTCCGCGCTTCTCGTGGATCGCTTCATCTACGATCATGAGAAGACCATGAAGGAAAAAAGGAATGGGAATCAACCAACTCATGTAGACACTCTCTCAAAAACCGCGCCAAAAATAGTGAGGCCTGGACCGAAGGCGAGGCTCAAGACATACTTCTTGTCACTGGGGCGCTCAAGCAGTCGTTGCCATATATGCGGCAAGGTGGCCGAAGACATGTTGCCGCGCTCGCGCAGGATGATCTTAGAGGCTTCGATTTGTGATTCATCCAGTGCAAAAAGTTCTTGGGCAAGAGTCAGAATCTTGGGGCCGCCGGGATGAATGGCAAAATCGGCATTGGCCTGTAGATGCTCCCAGTTCACATCTAGTTCTTGGCAAACATCCTCAATGAAGCCACTCAAAGCGAGGGCTATCTTAGTGGGGACGTCTTTGCTTAGGGACATTTGCATACCATACGATGAAGTCACCCACGTCATGTCTTGCTTTGAATCGGGCAGCAGTTTTTCTTTGATTAGTAGAATCTTAAGCGACTCGCCTTTTGGCTGCTGAGCCGAAGCACGATAGACGATGTGCCCATCTGCAAAAAGCGACTGAACAATCATTTGCTCAGGGGTGTGAGTGGCTGCGTCCATGTGCAAGCTACACATCTCAGTGTGGGCGACGTCAACTGTCGCTTGCCCTGAGCTTACGAGCGCCTGCGCTAAGCGAATAGCAGGCATGGAAGCGTAGCAGCCCATGTGATAGGCGTGAGTGATAGCTGGGGCACTCTCTTTTGTCGCAAAGTAAACCTGGGGGGCACTTGGTGAAATATAACCTGTGCATGTTACATGAATAAGGTGTTGAGCGGTCGATCGCTTGGCGTAGAAGTCATGGAACACTTCGAGCGCACGTTGCTGAAAAACTTGGCCCCGCTTTTCGATACTCGCGCCTCGATGAGAATCGCTCGTGAGGCGGTAGACCTGGTGCGACTCCCAATCGGTGTTGATTTCTCCGAGTTCGATGTAACGGTGCTGGATCGCTGGATCAGAAATCATGTATCGAAGGCTGGGAGGCAGTGGAGTGTCATTATTCTTAGTGAGCTCAATCACTCGTTGATGGGCAATGGCCAGCCATTCGTTCAAACTGGCCTGAGTGGCACGATGGCGAGGCAAGATGTAAAAAAAATCATGCAGAAAAACTTTTTCCATCGGTCGAGATTAGACCCAAATGGAGGCCCACGCCAGACTCGTTGCGTGCTGTTTTGGTATTGTTATAGGTAAGGCATAAGCAACACTTGTTCGTAGAGGCTTTTGACATACAGCGCTGGGGAGGGCATTATTTTGGCCATGAAAATTCTATTCATGTGCGTCGCCAACTCTGCTCGCAGTCAACTTGCGGAAGGTCTGGCAAAAAATATTTTTGGCCCTGATGTTGTTATTGAAAGTGCTGGTTCAATGCCGAGCAAAGTAAATCCACTCGCCATCGAAACCATGAAGGAGATAGGCATCGACCTGAGCGCACATCATTCAAAAGCGGTGGATGACCTATCCCCAGCATTTGTTGCGGGCCTTGATTATATAATAACCCTTTGTGCGGAAGAGGTGTGTCCTATCATTTTGAGTAAGGCCAAGAAGCTTCATTGGCCCATGCCGGACCCCGTAGGCCTAGAAGGCTTTCGCAATGTTCGTGAATCCATTAAAGCGAAGCTCGTGACCTTTAGAATAGAACACAAACGATGAAGCACTGGCCTTTGTTCTCATAAAGCCTAAAGAACCGGCACATTCGTGATAAGATTCACATCCTCACCACGACAACCGTCTTGTGGACAAAGCTTCGGCTCTTTGCAACCCAAGACCTCGTTCATCGCATAGTCTTCTTCTCCGCGAACCAAAATCCCTTCGACTTCACCTGTCCTGGCATTGATAACGGGAGAACCTGAGTTGCCGCCAAATGCATCGAGATCGGCCACGAAATAGTGATCTTCGATACGTCGTACGGATGCGCCATCTGCAATCTTTGTCGGCAAGCTGGAGGGGTGCCCAATCACAACGAGGGGGGCTCCCACCTCGATCTGACCACTTCTACGAATGGTTAAAGGGCGGCGGTCGCTGACTTTCTTGGCGAGCTCAATAACCGCATAGTCGGCACCCAAGGCGCGATCATAGGCGCGGGCGAGAATTTTTTTGCAGGCGTAAAGATTTTTAGAAGGAAGCTGGATGCGGGTTTGCTCAGCATTATCCACTTTGTAATCGAAGGCCCATTTGCTGCCCTGGCAGTCTTTGTGGTCCAGGATGCAGTGGCCAGCGGTAACAAGGATTTTCTCAGACACCAAAAAGCCAGTGCACATCGCCGAGGTGGGCTGGTGAGAGAATCTTTCTTTGGCACAAATGCCGCGCTCTTGTAGACTGGCCGTACGAAAAATAGTGTTGTTGCCATAAGCGCGCATCAGAAGATTAGGAATTTTTGCGGCGGTGGCGCGAGCATATTCCGCAAAGGCTGAATTCGTGGAGGCGTAGACATCGACACGGTTGTCTTCGCCGTAGATGACCTTGTCGCTCTGGGCAAGGGCCGAGAAGGAAATGAGGACGAGCCAAGGAAGAAATGCTTTCATAAAGGAAGTATTTCGATAGTGGGGTTCATCGTAAAGAGATTTATGTATTACTACAAAGCCACCATTCAATACGACGGTACCGGTTACGCAGGCTTTCAATGGCAGGCGACGGGGGCGACGATTCAAGACGAGCTAACCAAGGCCATTAAAAGGCTTGTGGGAGGGAAGGTCACCACGGCCGGGGCTTCGCGCACGGATTCGGGGGTCCATGCGCTTGAGCATGTGGTGAAGATCAGTTCTGAAGTTGCCATTACGTTCTCAGTGACAGATTTTAATCAAGTTCTTCCTGCACAAATCAGATGCCTTGATCTCGGGTCGTGCCTGGGAGAGTTTAACCCCAACACTAATACAACTTCTAAAGAGTATCGCTACCTCTTCACGAACAAGACGCATGTGAGCGAAGAGGATCGCAGGTTTGTAACCAACACATCGCACCAGCTCGACTTCGCAGCGATGAAGCGCTGTGCTGCCATGATGATCGGTACCCATGATTTTTGTAACTTCTATTCTATGGGTAGTAACGTAAAAACGACTATCCGCGAGGTGTACGTCTGCGAACTCAGCAACATCAACCCTCATGAAGTTTTTTCAAAATCAACAATCTTCAAGTTTCCAGCGGACCTCACCGAATGCCATCAACTCAAAATTGAGGCCAATGGTTTTTTGAAGCAGATGATCAGGCATACGATTCGAGGATTGTGGATGGTGGGAAGCGGTAGACTCACGGAGCAGGAGTTTGCGTCGTTGCTTGATGCTCCCAAAGTAGAGAAGCAACTCTGGAAAGTTGCTTCTCCTAATGGGCTTTTTCTTTATCGAATAAAGTACTAGGTCTTACATACTCTGAATGCGTCCAAGGCCATCGATCAGGATCAGGTCTTGGTTCTCTTGTGATCTAAAGAGATTTGAAATCTTTGTCTTGATCGTGATGGCGGCCATGGCGACTGGGGCCGCTCGTGTTCCGCGATTGGCGATGCTCTCTAGTTGAGCTGAGGCATCAAGTCTGTTCCCCCAACCTGTCGAAGAATTCGTTTTAATCACAATGCTCTGCAGGTATTTACCCGTGCGGTATTTGGCGCGCCAAAAAACAATCGTGTAATCGAGTCGGGCCACTTCACCACCGAAGACGTTCGTCCCGACGTAAGAGAAACGTGCGCCTCTGCCTTTCAGGTCTGTGAGGCGATTCACATCAACGATGCGACCGTTCACTTTAGGAAGAACACGCATTGGACTAAAACTGGTGTTGATCGATGGGCGGTTGCTTTCCACGATGGTGTAGACGTAATCGCCGATGGCGGCCATATCAGCGGTCTGCTTAAGGATACTGTCGCCGCCTCTGCGCGCTGGAGCCGCGATGGCGTTCTTGGCCATTTCATCTTGTTCTGCTTCTTGGGTGACTTCGAGGACTTCGGCTTCGTTGAGGGGTGTAACGGATAGTTTAAAATCTGTAGCTTCATCAATAGAGGCGTGGAGGGGGGCTGAGACGATAAGGAACAGGCCAAGGATACTAAGTTTTTTCATGGGGGTTCTCCTGGGTAGCCTGTTTGATAGCAAGCATCAGGATGCAGGTCAAAGCGGGGCTGGGGCCGTGTAAGAATCGACCTGAGAAAGTAGGTAATTATTACAATAAGCCCCCAGCGTCTATTCTTCTAGAAACGCCATGATGTCTCTGTGGGCTTTTTCGCGGATGCTCTCTCTCTCGTTATGAATTTCATGAAGGGCCCCGGCATAAGTGATGCGGCGGAACTTAGGGGCCGTCTTTGCGAAGACCTGATTGGCAGCTGGCCCGTCGACATAGGTGTCCTTCGAACCTGAAAGTAGGACCAGACCTTTTATATGGTTGGGCATCTTTGTGTGCCTTGAAATGACTGACGTTGCGATGAGGCTCGCTGAGAACGCAGGCACCATAAGGGGAGAATGCGGCCGAATTGGATCGACATGGGGTGAGGGATTTTCAGCTGAATAAATGTCTGTTGTGAGTGTCCGGAGAGTTATGTTATTCAGAGGCCATTGCGTGAGGCCTTCACCCACAACAAGGTTGGCGGTGTTTCCCGGGGCGATTAGCACCACCGCTTTGACTCCGCCTTTTGCTGCCTGCATGTACGCTGCAAGCCCCCCGGTGGACCAACCTATGATCGTCACATCGGGATTGCGCGAAACATCCGCAAACCGACGCCAGACTCTTTTGCCGATCCAGGGGATGTTTTCCATGCGCGTGCGGTTCATCGTGCCCGTCGAGCCACCCTGTCCCATGTAGTCAAAAGCGATGATGCGATGACCGGCTTTGGAGAGTTTCTCAAACAACTCCCTGTGGTTCAGCATCGAGTCACCGAGGCCTTGATAGTAGATGATGTTTCCTTTGAAGCTACCTTGCTCGGGAAAGTAGCCCGCCCGAATTCTCACCGGTGCCGAAACGATGACCGGCGTGAGCCCTGCGACCGTTGAGGTGTAGGGCACATTGAGCTTCATCTCTTCGCATACCCAGGGTTTGGGGCAAATCGAAGCAGCACAAACAGAAGTCCACAGTATAAGAAGGGTGGAGGCGAGTACTTTCATGGCAGATCCTTTAGTAGTTCACCGAAGGATCGCACGCCCCGAAATTGCACGGTAGGCGCTTGATAAAGAATACACAGAACACAGAAAGCCCTAGGCGAAAAATTACCCGTTGCAGGCCTCTGCCACGAATAAGCGCTTTCTTTCTTTTCAGATTTCCTTACCGTTTCTCATTCCATGTTACATCTGCTAGGCGATTTTACATTTAAATTTTTAAAGGAATCTTTTATGAAATCATTCGTGCTTATGTTTTTCTTTCTCCTCTCATTTCATGCCGTGTCTGCAGAGGGGTTTTTGAATTCGAATAAAACGACGATCGAATCGGTTGGGGAGAGTATTGTGATCAAGAACCCAAGAGTCGTCTTGAGCGGTGTCGGTTATGGCATATCAGGGTCCTCTTCGGCGTTGTCATCGGCCATTGGGATCTGTGCTCTGTACGGAAGAGAGTTAGTTTCCTATACCCGTTTCATCACCTTCACAAACGACAACACCATTGCAATCGATACAACAGGTGAGATCGTAGAATTTGACCCTAATGCGATGAAGATTAAGACAATTATTTGTCGGTAGGGCCAGAACGAATAGGATTGCCCACTCCGTTGGTTTTTTTTCTAAGGAATCATAAACTTTATGAGTTCTGGGGACGCGAGTGACATCACTTTGCGATCTGTATCCGTCTCGGGAACTCATAGGATGTACGCTGTTTCTTTCGACGAGATCTGGTTGGCGGATGCCTTTAAAAAGAAAGGGACTCCCAGTCGCATTTGCAAAGTATCTGTGATGTATCGAATTCAAAAAATCTATCTAAGAGGGTTAAGTGGGTTGGATGAAAAAGTTTTATCGCTCCACAACACTTGGAACGCAAGGTGGACAAACACTGGGAGAGCGATGCATGTGGTCACTTATAGAGGCTCAGTTTTTAAACTAGCAGAAATATCCCATTATTAGCGATAGTTGTTTTCTTGGTTAAGTACGAGGGCTAAGCTTAAGCAGACAGGAAGTACCTAAGCGAGTCGTCTATGAAATTTTTTATGGTATTGTGTTGGCTCTTGTCCCTACCGGTTAGGGCCGCGACCTCTTTGGAAGAGGTTCAAGAAAAAATAAATCAAAAAAAAGCCGTACTCATCGATCTACGAGAAATTGATGAGATTTCCCCGGGAATGCTACAGAAGTCACTCTGGATGCCAGATTTTTCTCCTGAAAATGCCGTATCTTTCATTCAAAAGCACTTTCAGAGTAATAAAGACATTTTCTACTTTTTGTATTGTCGATATGGAAAGCGTTCAAAAGCTTTGGCTCTAACTTTAAATCAGCTTGGATATCGAGCGGAATCGATTGGCCTGTACGATCAATTAAAGACTCAAGGGTTTCCCATCGAAACGGGAGAAGCGGTTCTGCTTAAGAAAGTACGCGTTTATAAAAATGCAATTCATCTCAACTCAGGTATGCATTTAAGGTTTCTTAAGGGATTCTCAGATTGCTTAAAGAAAGAAAATAGCCTGTCTTCATGTGCAGATAAAATACCTGATGTTCGATCCTATATGGATCGTCGTTTAAGAACACTTGAGGTAGAAAAAAACTGTCTCGCGAAAAAGAACCACCGACTAGAATTTGTCATGGGTTGTTTTCGTCGTGAGGCGATCAAGCTCTGCGTATTACAAAATGGTCAACCACCTTTGGGCTGGCATGTTTATTCTGCAGGCCCTCCGATACAATCTGGGGAGGTCAAAAAATTTAATGATGATAAAATTCGTATAAAAACTTCCTACCGGGCGTGGCAGAAGAAGCTTGTTCTTGCTCGAAGCTGCATGGAACGTAAAAGCAAGTCAGGTTGTGAGGGGGCGCTTAATTTCCTCAAGCATGACATCGAGACCAAGGAGGAGCTTCACTCCCAAGACATGGCCTGCGTTGATGAAAGCCAGGGGCTTATGCAATACATGGTATGTGCAATGAAGATTTCGATAAAATTGAGCGAAAAATGGGTGGGCAAAACTATTCCGTGAGAGACGTAAATATTTCTGCTCTACGCTATACTTGTATATTGTCTACAAGCTCTGAATACGTCCAAGCCCATCGATCAGGATCAGGATCAGGTCTTGGTTTTTGGGATCTATTCCCAAAGCCGGCTGAAGAATTCGATTTCATCACGATGTTCTGTAAGTCCTTACCCGTCTTGTGGTACTTCGCGCGCCAAATCCTTGTCCAGGGTCTCTCAGAAGTCAGATGGGCTGTTTACTCAAACGGAATTTAAAATTCAGGTCCCCTTGTAATGTATGGGAACTATTAACAGTAAAAAAGCGTCACAGGATTATGCCAGGGCGTGTGAAGATATGGATCGAATATATGTTATCAATCAGCTCTGACAGTATCTTGTCTTGGCCGTAAGCAGGCCCCGAAGAAACCTGACCCCGCATCAAATCTTCCGTCAGCTTCAAGAGGAAGCTGGGCAAGCGGCCCCGCGCCAGAAGAGAGGGGAAGCCGGAATCCATTGCTTAATGTACTGACCATGCCGTCACCTAGTACGTTTGTGTCAATACCTACGAATGCACCTAGGTTAATACGGTCACTTCTGAAAGTGCCTGTCACGACGGACCAGCTGACATCGGGGTTAGTCACACAAAAGTCTCCGTTGCCACACACTGAAGGACTGAATGACATGTTAAAGTTGAAGTCGGCGCTGAGTCTGCCGTAGCCCGGTGAATCCGCGTGGTAACAGCTTTCGAGGGCAATGGAAGTGTTATACTTTCTAGTGGCAGTATCCCATGATAGCCGAGGTGGAGATTTGATATAGCACTTCATTCCTTCCGCTTCGATGGCGCAACCACCGGTCCCGAGAGGAATAACTCCTTCACCGTATTTCCTCTCACCATTTTCTCTTTCTGGTCGGAATCGACCTCTTCCGCTCGTACACAGACGACCGGACTCCCACATCTCGGCCAGGAGATTGTTAAACTCGTTTAAGTCCGCGTAGACCTGCACCGGGCAGTTGGGAATTGATCTGTTTTCATGAGGGGATGACCTCTGAGTGCATACACCTCGCAAGGCGATACCTGTACTTGATACGCTATTGTGGATTTCAAGAATGGAGGGCATCTGGTCAGTAAGCTGGTTGGCCGAAATATGTTCGATCATTGGAGTAATGAATTGATCGATCTCTCTCTGAGCATCCGCCCGCTCCCATGCTCTTCGTCGTACGAGATCTTCAGGCGTTTCTTCGCCCGTGAGAAGTCTCGGCTGTCGGTTGAGAAAATCTTCACGAATGGCCATGAGCCTTTGCTTGATCCTTTCTGAGGTAACGTTTCTTCCCAGTATGTCGCGCGAGAGCACCATGAGTTCAAAGCCCGGATTGGGTCTAGATTGAGTTGTGATCGGACCGTCAAATGTGGTCGGTAGTCCGATGCAGGCGTGGCGTGGCGGGATCGGCCTGCCGGCCGCAGACATAGCAGCACATTCTAAGAGAGCGAGCTGTTGCATGGGTGTGATGTTTGCAACTCCAAACTCACTCATGAGGGAACTGCTGTCTAATGAAGCTGACTGGGCCTGTGCGGACTGCGCGATCTCTACTCTCAGAAGTTCAGACTTACACTGAGCTGGCGCACAACCAGCTTGTGCCCAGACAGAAGGACAGAAGACCGTCACAATTATAGAGACGAGGATTACATTTCTCATCGTCCAGCTTATCGGTTTGTTAGGGTAAAAGTTGAATCAAATTGTCGGATGGCTGGGAACCGTCTAATTTTTAGACACCCAAATAAAAAGGGACCCAGAAGGGTCCCATTTTAATTTTGGTGGAGAATAGCGGGATCGAACCGCTGACCTTTTGCATGCCATGCAAACGCTCTCCCAGCTGAGCTAATCCCCCACATATTGGATTCGTTTAAGAGAGACCTCCAATCTAAAGGGTTGAAATCGAAGTATCAACCCCGAATCTTAATCTTGCCTCATTTTGCGTTGCGAAAATGAGTCCTCAGAGTGAAATGCTGTTAAATTTTAGCCATGAATAAACTCATTTTGCTCCTTGTTTGCTCTCTCACGGGGATCACAGCGTTCGCTGAACCCACACCGGCCGAATTCCTATCGAAACATCACCTGCCGTTATTGGTGAAAGTGTCGGCTGATTCAGATTTGCGCATCAAGCTTTTGCGCGGAGGAAAGATCGTCGGAGAGAACAAAAACTTCGGCACAATTCTCGGTTCATGGCAGACCAGCAAGATGAGCTTGGTGGCGTCGTTCACGATCAAGCAAGGCGCCAACATCACCAACAAAGAGATACGCTACGAGATGAAGCTCTTGCCGAATCCCAAGCTCGCCTCAGGTTATGAGATGCGCATCGATGGTGTGGGCATTGAGTTCACTCATCTTGAGGAGATGGTGCTGGATGTGAATATGCCGGTTATTTCTAATGCTCTCAAGGAAAAGTGCTTGCGGCTTTTGGGTGCCCTGGCCGAGGCTGCCCGTACGCAGGGAGGCCCCTTGGCCTTACCTTACGGTGAGCAGCTCCACAGCTTTAAAGTTGATGGGCCTGGTAGGCTTAACGCTCAGTACGTGCAAAACGGAGTGTTTGTGGAAGGCAGCATCGACCTGATCTCAGATTCTAAGTGGGACTGCCTCTATAATGCGCGGTTTATCCTGGATCTCAAGCAGAACACCTGTGGGGTAGATTCTTTTCGTTTGAATCACTGCGCGCAGTAGTATTTCTGTGCTAGGCTTAATGGAACGCACTTAAACGAAGGAGATCATCATGGCCCGCGGAGAAGGTGGACAAGACAAAGGCAAGCTCAAGGGCAAGCCGAAGCTCACCACAAAAGAAAAGCAAGATAAGAAGAAAGAAAAAGCTAAAGCGAAAGCTGGTAAGTAATTCTGAGGGCCTCGTAAGAGGCCCTTTGTTTTTTATGACTGGACTTCGTAAACCTCAAAATCCATGCCCCGGCTGCTTCCTCCATCAACTCCGTTGTATCTGTGCCCACACACCCTCGCTTACTCTCAAAACAAAGCTGGCCCTTGTGGTGCACACCAAAGAACTCAAGCGCACCACCAACACGGGTCGCTTGGCGGTGAAAGCACTTACTAATAGTGAGATGCGTATTCGCGGAGAAGGGCGTGAGGGACTAGATCTTTCCGACCTGCTTAATCCAAGTTATCGGACATTGTTGTTTTATCCGTCTACAGATGCCGTGGAACTCTCCCGCGAATTTGTGGAGGCAAGTCCATTACCGATTCAACTTATTGTTCCCGACGGCAGCTGGCGCCAGGCCGGCAAGGTTCATACGCGCCATCCGGAACTCAAAGACGTTCAGCGAATTAAGATTACTACGCCCAATCCCGCCACTCATCATATGCGGGCAGAGAACAATGAGTATGGTATGGCCACTCTGGAAGCGATTGCTTACGCTTTAGGCATTATTGAAGGGCCACACGTTAAAGATGAGCTGTTGGCGTTCTACAATCGAAAACTCGAAGGCACGTTGCAGGGGCGTGGGGTCTTATGAAAATTTGTTTTTTACTTTTATTGCTGATTGGTTGTGCTGAGACAAAGTACCGTGTGAAAAAGCCTTTTTTGTATGAAGTCTCCAAAGGACGGATGCAGGGACACTTGTTAGGTACCATTCATCTTGGGGTTACCAGCAAAGATCTCCCGCCTGAATTCTGGCCTTACTTCAATGAATCGGATGCTTACGTAGCTGAGATCGACACAACCAAAGGGAACGAGGGCCTGTTTGGGCTTGTGCAGGAAAGAATGCTGCGTTCTCCTTACGAAAAACCCCTCGTAGAACAACTCGACAAAGACACCTTCAACAGACTTAAGAATATTGTGGTGGCCGATAAGGTGACATGGAAAGTATCAAGCGATCAAGTTTTGGATAGACTGAGTCTTTATGGTGCTTACCTCTACGCTCATCAGGGAGTTGAGCAGCAGTACAATTTGGATGACGGCCGTCGCACCTTTGGAAATGTCTCTCGTTTGAGAAGTTCAATGGATTTTGAACTTGGGGCCTTGGCGCGTGAGCAAGGCAAATCCATTTTAACCCTTGACGAGCTTTCCAGTGAGGCGTTTGTGTCTTGCATGATGGAAGAAATGTATGGAAGCAAAGAGCTGGTCTTGCAAAATCTTAAAGAGCTCTTGAATGGCAAAACACTGCCACTGAATCTTGATAGGCTTTTTGAAATGATTGAAGCCTACCGTCTAGGTGAAGTCGCTTATTTTGAAAATGTTAAGGGAGCGAGCCAATGCTTGTTACAGGACAGAAATGAGATGTGGGTTGGGAAGATCATGGCCCATATGGGCACATACAAGCGTCCGTTTATCGCCGTAGGTTTGTTTCATTTAGAGCATTCAAGCGAGACTGTGATCGATATGCTGCGAGAAAACGGCTACCAGGTGAAGCGCATTCCACTGGTCTATAAAGATTGAAAATACTATTTCGGGTCTTAAATCTCAAACCACTGCTGCTGCCAGCTCTTAAGTGCGGAGCGGACTTCTTCTGGTGTGGCGTTCGACTCGTTGGCGAGAATCGCAGGAAGATTTTGTTCTAGGTAATGCCCAAGACCTTCTGTGCTGAGCTTCTTAAAACGATGGGCCTGATAGATTGAGCGAAGCGTCTGATAGAGTAAGCTCTTCACCACATCACTCTGGCTACTTTGTCCCACGAGCTGCGCCATCGTTTCTCGCAGGCCGTTCAAGGCGGCCGCTCCTTTACAGTAAGGGGTGTTATCAAAAATTGTCATCGGATCAGTGTCCGCGGAGGCATTCAACTTGCCCGAAGTTTGACGGCATGAGGAATCCTTCCCGGTTAGGTACTCGTCATAGAGACCATCCATGTAAGTCGTGAAGCCCTCTGAAATCCAAAAATCACCCCAGTGCGCGATGTGAACGGTATTACCCCACCAGTGATGAGCAACCTCATGCACGGCCGAGCGCGGGTTCACTAAGGTAATAAGACTCGCGTGCTCCATGGAGAAGGGGTGTGGGGCCACCACAAAGCCTGATTTCGGATACTCATATTCACCCAGGATATTGGCAAACCAAATCAGCGAGCTGTTGGATTTGCCAAAATGTGAGAGATAACTCTGGGTCTGTGAATGATTCGCTGGAATATAAAACGTCGCAGGGACGTTGCTGGTGGCCACGGCACAGTCAACTGCTTGGTCACTGCTCGCGCCGCTGAGGTTAAAGCAGATGCTGCGTGTGTGATGAACGAATTTTCCAACAACAACCGTCATATCGTAGGTCGGGATCGGAACGTTGAGCTCCCAACGATAGCGGGCCTGCTCTTCTTCAGTGAAATGGGTCTGAGTGAGTTCTCCGTTCGAGAGCACACTAAAATCTTGAGGCACTGTCGCCGTGACTGCAAAGGTCGCGACGTCATTAGGATGATCGTTCGAGGGCATCCAAGTGCGTGTGTAGTAAGGCCAGCTGCGCGTACTGAGAATATCAGATTCGTACGAGAAGCCCTCGTCGCCTGAGCGGTTTATTTGAATGGTGTAGGTGAGCTTAAGAGTATGTGTACTCTCAGCGGCAAGTTCGGTCGCTGAAACTATTTCGAGCACGTCTCCTGTGAGTTTGAAATTGCCAGGAATGCCGGCAAGCGTTTTGAAGACCGTGACTTGTTGGTTAAGTTGAGCTTCGCTGATCTGGAGGGCGGTGGCGTCGAAATGAAACTTGAGTGATGACGTGGTACGAAGGGTCTTCAGTTTCATCGTGAGCGTGGCCTGGATTTCCGAAGCATCAAGGGCCGTGACTACTAGGTTGAGGTCGTAGGATTCGACGTCGAGATCAGCGTTCCCTAGCCAAGGGTTCTGCTTTTCTAGCGGAAAGCCCGACGAGAGAGCTGCGAACGAGAAAGCAAACAAAGACACAAAGAGAAAGGTTTTCATGCCTAAGGGGTACGTCAAAAGTTATGTTTTGAGTAGCTGTTCATTGACTTAAGCGAACATAAAGATCTTCCACCGCGCTCAAGAACAGATCATGGACCCCAAGAGGGCCGAGAGCGGTTTGAAAGGTTTGCGTCTTGGATCCGCTGTAACCAAGAATCACGACCTTATCTTTAAGTTCATCGGATGGAATAGATTTATCCAGCAGCTCATTGAATGAATAGACCTTCATCGTGCTTTTGCCCTTGATCGTGAATTCACTTTGGTAAGAGAGAGCCAGGCTCCGCTGTGAAAATTTGAGATTTTGTCCCAGCTCAGCCGAGGCTTTTTCATTCACCGCCATTTCCACTGTCAACAAAACCAGCGAGGGCACTGTCTTTCCTTGATAGCTTTCAAAGACAGGATAATTGAGCGGCTGCCCCTGACGAGAATCGACAAACCCCACTCCGTGCGCTTCTTGCTGAAGCATTGGCATAGGAATCCATCCGCGTTTACCGGTAATCAATGCAGATTGTTTTCCTTGGGTCGGTCGAAAAAACTTCGCGGCCAGCGTCTTTGAAGCGGGCTCTTCGTTATCGATTCTTGCCTGCAAGATTGTGGGAATACCTTTCATCGCCAGCGCTAATTCATCATCACCTTTGCGTGGCAGATCAAAAAAATATTTGAGCACGATGCCCTTGGCATGAGCTTCTTTAAGAGCAATCGCAGCTTTCGCGTAATAGGTACGATCAATGGGAAATTTGCCGAGCTTGGCTTCTGTTGCAGCATCAATGAAGACAGCAACAAAGGGATTCGCCCAAGCGGGGAGTGCCAGAAGAGTGAGGCAAAGAAACCATAAATGTTTCATGGGCGATCCTTAGAGAGATTGAAAGTAGAGGATTTCTTCGCGGATGCTTTGTTTGGTGGAGCGATTTCTCATGATGATGTCATCCACCACCCAACGTCCGTCTTCTTCGATCATGAGGTATGTGAGATTGCGCACACTTTTCATTTTAGCTTCACGGTATTGCGGAAAGAGCATAAACCGCACGGTGATTTTTCCTGGATTGATCTCGGTGGCCTTAAAGCCGGAGTTGGCAAAATTTAAATCACCGCTCCAGTCTTGAGAGTCGAGATACATGTCCCCATGAGCGTAAGCGCCGCAGATGTTCGAGCCGGCCTTCTTACGGCAGACCTGATCGTTCTTCGCCACCAAATCCTGCCAGGACTTTGAGAAGGTTGGATGAGCGTTGCGGGGTTTGTTATTGGGGAAGCTTAAATATGAGCGATAGAACTGCTCAACTGTTTCAAGGGCCGTGGATGGTGTGTTGTCCTGAGGAGAGGCACAGGCCGTGAGAAAAAAGAGCAGGCAGAGAATTTTCATCTGCCCATTATTCAGGGCCAGGCAAGCTTTGCCTTTACGCATAAGGCCAAAAATCTCAGGAAAGCTCGGAGACAATAGATAAAACGCTTCGAAGAGGTCTTATGCTGAAATGGATTTTGGCAACTCTCGTCACCTTCAGCGCCTATGCGCAGATTCACCATACCGGTGAGCTGCTTTATCGTTTTAAAAATCAATCCAAGTCACAGGTTCTCGCGGCTAAAAATAAACAATCTCTAGAAAGTCTTCGCCAGCAAATGCTCAACAGTGGTGAGTATGAATTCGTCACCTACAACACCATTGAAACCACGCCAAATGATGGAGAAGAAACTGATTTGAGTACGCAGTGGCATCACACCAATGTGCAAACCGAAGCAGCGTGGCGCATAGCTGATGCTCGTAAAAAAATCATCGTTGCCGTCTGTGATTCAGGTGCTCAAGCCGATCATGAAGACCTCGCTGGAAATCTGTTGGCCGGCTGGAATATGGTAGACGGTGTGGCGGATAATTCAACCACAACGTCACATGGAACTTTTGTTGCGGGCATTATCGCGGCGAAGTTGAATTCCATGGGGGGAGTGGGGCTTGCCCCGTTCGTAAAAATTCTTCCCATGCGCATCTCGAATGAGACCGGCAGTACCAGCATGCAGCTCATCACCGATTGCATTCAGTTGGCGGCCGATCGTGGCGCTAAAGTCATCAACGTGAGTTTCACAGGGATCCAAAGTCCTGCGGTTGAAGCAGCGGGTAAGTACGCAGCTGATAAGGGCGCGCTGTTGGTTTATGCAGCTGGAAATCGTGGGCTCTATCGCTCATCAACCAGCTATCCCGATTACAAAAACGTCTTTGCCGTAGGGGCAACGGACAGCGCGGATGATCGTTGGAAGTACTGGCGCGCCGAAGATGATTGGGGTGGATCTAACTACGGCCCTTTCATCGACGTCATGGCACCAGGGCACATGCTGTACTCAACCACCATTTACGACGACGTCCTCTTGCTAGCAAAGTATCGCACCGGCAGCGGCACCTCTTACGCGGCACCGGTGGTGAGTGGCATCGCTGCCATGATCTTCTCAGTGAATCCAAAGTTCACTGCCGCACAAGTCCAAAGCATCATCAAACGTTCCGCAGATACCATGGGGCGCTCGAGCTATTACGGCGCAGGTCGTGTGAATGCTTACCGAGCTCTCAAACTCGCCGCCGAATCACTGTAGGGGCGAGTGTCTAGTATTCTCCACAAATTCTTCACTCTCTAACGAATCGTTTTTCATATAGGCCCTCCATACTGGAAGTACGTTACTAACCAGGGAGATACTTATGATGAAAAAAACTTTGCTTTGCTTACTCGCTACGACGGCCTTCAGTGCTTACGCACAGGAGACCACAGATAAAATGGTCGGCACATTTCCAGAACCTAAGGAAGTGAGCACCTATGAAGAACAAAAACTCCACATGGGTCTCAACGTCGGCATGAACAGTCCATCCGGCAGCTATGACAATTCGATGGGCATGGGCGTAGATGTCGGCTTTCAGCCTTACATCCCTTTTGGCGTGGGCGCTGAAGTGTTCACCACTGAGATGGATGAAGACGATGTGAACAACGATGATCAGCGTACGGCAATATTAGGGCGAGGGACTTACAACTTTGGTGGTGAAGTACCTGTGCTCCGTCATTCTTTTGTTGGTCTGGCCGCTGGGCCAGTGCTCACTGGAGAAACTTGGGACATCGGCCTTGCTCCGTTGACTGGCTTTGATATTCCTATCGCTAAAATGATGAATGGGAGTGATCTCAGCCTTGGTGCGAGCATCAAATATCTCTACACTACGAGTGCGACGGCAGATGCCTTCATGACTAGTGCCGCTATTAAATACTGGTACTAGCCCTCCCTTGGCCGGTGTCTAGTTTCTAGATGCCGGTCATTGTTTTACCAAATGATGAGCTGCTCGAGCGCGGGGCCGAGATCATTTTCGGCACCATCACTGGTGAACTCCATGCGGACTTCAATGCTTTTACCAGCGTAAGCGGCCAGATCAATATTGTGAGCGACGACCGGAATCGGACCGCTCGTTTTAGCAAAAACTTCTACTTCATTTTGGCCATCCACTAAGACAATGCGAAAGAAGTCGTAATCTTTTTCCGTTGAGCCTTCCAAGTTTGCCGTGAGTGACATCGCCGAGTCGGCCGGCAATGTTACAAACAACGAGGCATCAGCTGCAAGATTATCGACATAATTTGGTCCTGCTCCTAAGCGCAAGGCCCCTTCACGCATCTGCCAACCATCGGTGCCAGCCGCGTAGTTTGTAAAAAGCATGGGTGAGCCATCTGAAAAATCACTGAAGAGACGACCTTGCGGAGCGAGCACAATTGAAGCGGGGACTGTGCGGTATTGATAGAACTTGCGCCACACCGGCTCACCGTTGAAGAGACCTAGGATTTCGATACGACCTTTCTCTGCGATATTCGGTGTGATGAAAGAAGCGGTGACTGCTGTCATCGTCGATGCATCCTCAGCAACTTCGACTATACCCAGTGACACTCCATCTTTACGAAACTCGATGGCGTTCGTTTGGGTCCAGCTGGCCTTGATCACAAGAGCTGTGTTCATGGCAACATCCGCGCCTGATGACTCCAAGGCCACGGATGAGCGGTGTCCGGCAGCGGCATCAATCAGACGTTCTGAAATTGTAAGATACTGGTCCTCGTCATTTGAGACGAGGTCGCTGATTTGCGCTGGGACCACTTCATCGGCAATCACACCCATATTCTCAATCAAATCGCCGCGGCGAGGTCCGAAAGAGCGCACCGTCTGACGAAAAGAAAAGCCGATATCTTGGCCTGCCGGCATTTTAACCGTGAAGACACCACGTTGATTGGCCGGAAGAGTCGTGTACAAATCTTTTACGGAAATGTTGTTGGCGCCACCAGCGCCCGTGCTGGCGTCTTCACCAAAGATGGTGCCCACTTCGTGATCTTGCATGATTGCGCTGAACATATCGCAAGATGAGTAGCAGTTAGAATTCATCAGCACGGCGACGGGCGCAAAGTAGGCCTGGTCAAGTCTGTTGACAGAACTCACGGTGTTGATCGGCAGAGGCAGGGTGTAGTGTGCTCTCTGCGACTGGGCAACCACGAGTGCTTTGGCGAATGGGTTCGCAGGCCATTGCCCCCAGTAAACGTGGTTCATAGAGCTATTTTTAAGACGGAACTCGAGGGGCTGTACTGTGCGTGGTGTGAACAACTGGACCATCTTCTCAGCGAGCGCGATGTAGCCGCCACCGTTGTTGCGCACATCAAAGATCACGCCTTGGGTGCCTTTGAACTCTGTTTTTAGAATGCGGGCCACTTCATTAATAAGGGCATCGACAGAAAGTTTGTCCGGGACAAAGCTTTCAAGTTTCAAGACACCAAAGGTTCCTTGAGCATTAGTGATGCGCTTGAATTTTAGGACAGGATCAGCCGATTCCTTGAAGCCATCTGCACTTTTTTGTGAGGAGTCTGAACGGAAGAGGCGGTTATGCAGGAGTTGCTCGTCATCAAGGCCCATGTCCAACGGCACGATGACTTTCGTTTTGAGGTTTCCTTTCTCACCGGTAGCAGGATTGAGGCACTCAAGATCAGCGCTGCTGATCCAAGGAATACGAACTTGGTAGATTTCACCACGGACATTCTTGAGAGCGAGTTCGACAAAGTCTTGCTGAGGCAAGAAATCGCGTTTTTGGCTTTTTACACTGAGTAACCCAATCTCGCGACGCAATTGTGCGGCCGGATTCGCTCCAAGTGCACGGGGCTCAAGAGCATGAGCGGCTTCATAGGCATCTAGTCCATTGTAGCTGACGAGTTCATCGCCGGCCTGTACTTGAAGGCCTGGTACGAGACGAAGAATGTCTTCTTTAGTTGAGATTGTGGCCACGGCAATGACTTTTTCACCATCGGCGCGCAGCACTTCTTTGAAGTTGAAGGGGAGCATGTTGGCATAGCAACCGTAAGGAAGGGGGAAGCGATAGGTGGTGTGCAAATCTTTAAGGCGATTGACGATATCACGCAGACGTCCGTGGAACTCAACGTCAGAGACAGTTTTGATCTCATTTTCCAACGCATTCAACGCCGCGGTTGGATTCGCGCTTTCACCAAAATCTTGTAGCTTCAATTGATCATGGACAAAAAATTGCGTGAGCACCACACGTGCTTGATTGAGTACGTTGAGTTTCTGTTCTGGAGTGTAACTAGGAATCACCATGGAAGAGCGGCGAGCAGACAAAAGCTCATAGCTAAATTCAGCTTCTTGTCCCCACGCAACGGATGAAGTGATCAATAGGGCCGTAAGCCAAAAGATGTGTTTCATGGAGTTCCTCTCAATAAGGGCCGGACTATAACCGACTCACTTGCTCAAGGGACTTCCTTGGTAATATTTACATGACTTCTCTGAGTGAAATTTCATAAAATCAGCTCATAAAACTTGGAAAGGAGTCCTTATGGTTTTCTCTCTTTTTGCGGCCC
>JAKFUR010000029.1 GCA_021732585.1 Bacteriovoracaceae bacterium | reverse complement strand
CTGATAGGTCCTGCTGGGTTTGTCTCTTTGCCACCAGAGCGCGATTCATCGTTTTCACCAAGTGAGTTTGCGATTCCACCAAAGAAACTAGATAATCTATCTAGCGCGTTGAGATTTGATCTAACGATTGTTCTTAATCCAAACACACAATCAAAAGTGACTTTTGTTACTTTCAAGCTACCACTTACATTTTGAGGATAAACTTTTTTTGCATAATTAATCATCCTAGAATTTGCTGCGATGATTTGACATGCCTGCGGGCTTAGAGGGGTATAATTATTATTATAGTGAAGTGCTACGACACTCGCTTTTCGTTCATCTACATCTCGGATGACCGTAATTACTGATGCTAATCCATCGGCTGAAGGAATCCAAACATTGCAGCCATCTCGCTCGAACTGACATCTTACGTCGAGAAGATCGAACCTTTCCATCTGATACTCTATGTTGGAGCTTTCCCGATAACCCGAGAGATCCATTGCCCATAAAGGCGTTAAAAAAATAAAATATGCTAAAAATATACTCATGGATTTTTATCGGTATTGCTTGGTACAAACATAAACACTCAGACTATTACTATGAGTGAACCCCGTACTTCGATCGAAGACGACAATACCCTAAGACCTTTAAATTAAATGAAGTGCTCATAAGTTTCTGTCTAGCGGAGGGCGACGAGAACCACTTCTTGATGATTGGATGGCAAGAGACGCGTGTACGTACGGCGATAGCCCCACTCGCGCACGCGCTGCTGATGTTCAGGAACTTCAGCCGCAACGTAGGGCTTGCCTATCTTCAACGTAATGATGAGACCTTTGGGTTTTTCCACTTCACGCAGCAGGCGTCCCAAGTGTGAGAGCACAGAACCTGGTGCGAGATTTAAATCCGACAGCCACCAGTCCACACCTTGAATCTCATCGAACTCTAATTCTTGAAATGGTTTTTTGATGTGACGATAGCTCGTGAACACATCAAGCGATGGATCCATAACCGCGGGATCAACAGCGCGCACATGCAGGCCGCGTTTAAGAAGCGAGTAAACAGCGCCACCCGGGGCGGAGCCGACTTCAAGTGCGGTCTCGCCGCTTTTCAGTGGAAGATCAAACAATGAAATGGCTTCTTCAATCTTCATCCAAGCTCTAGATGGAGCTTCCGGTGGAAGAACGACTTCGGACAACTGCAATGGATTTTTCCACAGCGGCTCGGGCGTCTGCATATGCACACTCCACACACCGGCCGGACCAAAATCAATGGTGGTGCAACCAGGCATCTCACCTTTGCCGACACATTCGCCCCACAAACGGGCGAGCACCGGCACGGGCCATGGGCCTTCACCTTTAAACGTGATAAAACCCGGCGCTGAAAACGCCAGTCGCCACTTGGGAAAACGGTCCTGCATTTCAGCTTTGAGAGCTTTTTCAAGTCCAACATTGGTGAGGCAAAAGAAGAAGGCCATGACCGAGATTCGCGTTCCCCCTTTTCTTCGTCAAGGGAATAGGCCAAGAATAAAGGATGGAACTCGAAGTTCTTTGCCAACAGATTGATGAATTCTACCAAAGCATGAGTGCCGAGTTTGGTGCCGCTCAAAAAGCGTCTGGACTCAACTGTCCGCCGGATTGTGGCCAGTGTTGTACCGTACCGACCGTGGAAGCCTCTGAGATGGAGATGCTTCCGATGGCGCTCGAGCTATGGAAGCAAGGACGTGCCGAAACAACACTGAACGAGATGGCCAACCGCGACCTCTCAACCTGTGTGATGTTTGCCGGTCGCTGCACTATGTACGCTCAACGCCCGAGTGTGTGCCGCATGTTCGGTGTTGCGTCGCGGCTGCGCAAAGATAGTGAACGCGAGCTCTCTTTATGCCGTGAATTACGGACTCTGCATGAACAAAAAATTGCTATAATTGTCATCGATCAGCTCCCCGACATGAGCGAGTGGAGCTTTAGGAGTCTTCAGATTCATCCGGATTTTTTGCGTGAACGACGACCTATTAGCATGGCGCTTAGCGACGCATTAGAGAAAGTGTTGTTTTACAAGTCCCTCACGCAATCTTAACCATACGTTATTACTGAGAAAATTAAAGTCCTTATAAGTGCAAGATAAGGCATGACAACCGAGGCCGCCTTTCTTATATTTTTCCGGCATCTCTACAGTCAAAGGATCGTTCATGACCCGTTTCCTGTTGCTCTTGCTGGTTGTTATCACTACTGCGGTACACGCAAACCCTAACCAAACCTTAAGCAACGGAAACCTTGCCTACTACGGCGAAGACTTCAGCCCGAACATGGGTGGCGATCTTAAAATCGCAATCTCAAAAATTCTTAGTGCGAAGCACTGTTCGAGCCCTGGCAAATTCGACACCATCGGATCTTGTGGCGGCGGCTCCACTTATCAACACACCTCGATTGGTTACTCTCGGGCACGCATTGTCATGTTTGGCGAAATTGATGTGAAAAGAGATGGCAAGGGCATGTACGTGACTGAAGTTTACTGCCGCCAAGATGTTTATTTCCGTGATGCAAGCCAGATCAGCGGCATGAACGCCATCGTCAATATCGAGCACACGTGGCCACAAAGTAAGTTCAACAAGACACTTCCGACGGAGCTCCAAAAGAGCGACATGCACCACCTCTATCCGTCGAATTCGAAAGCAAATTCAGTTAGGGCCAACCATATCTTTGGTGAGGCGAATGGCGATGCCAATGGCCAGCTCTGCGACGCCAGTCACATCGATGGCAACCAAGGTCGCTTTGTTTTCATGCCTCCATCTGAGCATCGTGGCAACGTGGCCCGCGCCCTGTTCTACTTCTCGATTCGCTACAATCTTCCCATCACACAGGTTGAAGAACGCGTGCTGCGCGACTGGCACGAAGCGGACCCGATCGACGAAGCTGAAGCTCAACGCAATAACATGATCGCTAAACATCAGTTCAACAGAAATCCCTTCGTGGATTTCCCTGAGTTGGTTGACCGCATCCAAGACTTTTAGTTTCTGCTGTGATAATTTGCCTCACTCAGTGAGGTAAACATCATGCAAGGCTTCAATAAAGTCGTCTCTAATTACGATCAGGCCATGAACGGACTTCAAGACAACATGCTCTTGATGGTCGGCGGCTTTGGTCTCTGTGGCATTCCCGAAGGTCTCATCAAGTGGATCTATGACCACGGTCAGAAAGACCTCACCTGCATTTCCAACAATGCCGGAGTAGATGGCTTTGGCCTTGGATTGTTGCTAGAGAAAAAACAAATCAAAAAAATGATTTCGAGTTACGTGGGTGAGAACGCTCTCTTTGAGAAACAAGTACTTTCTAACGAGCTTGAGATTGAACTTACGCCGCAAGGAACACTTGCTGAGAAAATCCGCGCCACTGGCGCTGGGATTCCAGCGTTCTTCACAGCTACGGGCTACGGCACATTGATTGGCGAAGGCAAAGACTCGAAAGTCATCAACGGCCGCTCGTACATTCTTGAGCATGCTTACCCAAAAGCCGACTTCTCCTTGGTCCGTGCATGGAAAGCCGACACCTACGGCAACTTGATTTTCCGCAAGACCGCCATGAACTTCAATCCCATGATTGCGATGGCCGGCAAAATCACTGTGGCGGAAGTCGAAGAGATCGTCGAACCCGGTGAACTTGATCCAAACTTCATTCACGTTCCCGGCATTTATGTGAATCGCGTGATCAAAGGAAACTTTGAAAAACGCATTGAACAGCGCACGGTAAGGAAATAATTATGGCACTTTCTAGAGAGCAAATCGCACAACGTATCGCTCGCGAAATTAAAGATGGCTACTATGTGAATCTCGGCATTGGCATTCCTACACTCGTGGCGAACTACGTACCAAAAGGTATGAGCGTCATGCTCCAGTCAGAAAATGGCATCTTGGGTATGGGCGAATTCCCCACTGAGCAAACCATCGATGCGGACTTGATCAACGCCGGTAAACAGACCGTCACAACGATACCAGGTGCAGCGTTTTTCTCATCGGCAGATTCTTTCGCCATGATCCGTGGTGGTCACGTGGACCTCACAGTTCTCGGTGCATTCGAAGTGGATTCAACCGGCGCTCTTGCCTCGTGGATGATTCCCGGCAAGCTCATCAAAGGCATGGGCGGTGCTATGGATCTTGTCGCCGGCGCGGAAAATATCATCGTCGCGATGTCTCATGCTTCTAAAGATGGCGCTTCGAAGATTCTCAAGAAATGTTCTCTGCCACTCACCGGTGTGAACTGCGTGAAGCTGGTTGTGACTGACCTTGCGGTTCTCAAGCTTGAGAATGGAAAGTTTCATTTGCTCGAACGTGCACCTGGGGTTTCGGTTGAAGAAATTAAGACTAAGACCGAGGCTGAGCTCGTCATCCCAGCAAATGTGCCTGAGATGTCGTTTTAGAGGCGTTTTCCTTGTAGCAGGATTAATAAGTACTCGCCTAAGTGTTCGATTTCACAATCAACTTATTTATTATTGAGTATTTCTTAATAGCTGACCGATACTATCTTTAGGGCAAATCCTAACACTCGGTTTGGGTTTTAAGTTTGCCTCAATTTGTGAGTAAAATAGTGTTCTTATGAGGCTCCTGCGTTCAACGCCTCTATTCACCTTACTTCTCCTGTCCCTCCTAGGGTTGCTGTCGTCCTGCAGCGGCGGTGGCGGCGAAGGTGGTTCAAGTGTCACCACAGGGACACCGGGTGAGGTCACGATCGTTACTCAGGCGACCATAACTGGGAACGGCCCGATCCAAGCCGATGGCACATCTCCTGCCACCATCACAATCTTTTTGAGGAACAGTAAAGGCCAAGGTGTCGCAGGTGTAACACCTACGTTTACTGCGACTGATACAGGCAGCGCCAATACCTATGACGCCTGCTCTGTCACCGTGACCACTGGTATGTCGCGCTGTAATTTAACATCGACGATGGCGGAAACGAAAACGTTGCGACTGACTTCGCCGATCATCGTCAATGGCGGAACTGTTGTTTTTCATCCAGGCCCTGTTTCTGCGCTTAACTCGAATATCACCGGAACCTCTCCGACAGAAGCTGATGGAGTAGCGACTTCAGACATCACTGTGACTCTAAGAGATGCTGCCAACAACCCAGCGCCCGGCCAAACACCGACTTTCAGTGCCAGCGGAACAGGCAACACCCCTTCGAGTTGTTCAGTGACGAATGCGAGCGGTGTTGCAACTTGTACGCTCGCTTCAACTATCGCTGAAGTTAAGACCCTCTCCATCACCTCACCGATTAACAAAGCTGATGGTAGCGTAACTTTCATCGCTGGTGCCCCATCAGCTGCCACTTCGACGATCTCAGGCACCACATCTATTGTTGCCGATGGTGTTGCTACGAGTGTCGTCACAGTGACTCTTCGTGATGCCGGCAACAATCCAGTTCCAGGTCAGACTCCTACTTTTAGCGCTGGTGGTACGGCCAACACATTGGGTGCCTGTTCTGTTGCCGACACCAACGGAGAATCTGTTTGTAGTTTGGCGTCGACTAAAGCGGAGAGCAAACTTCTTACTATCACCTCACCCGTCACAAAACCTGACGGCAGCGTGCTCTTCATCGCCGGTGCAGTGGATGCCACACACGCTGCGATTACTGGCAGCGGACCTGTCATCGCAGATGGTCTCTCCACTAGTACTATTACAATCTACCTCGCAGACGTGTTTAACAACCCAGTCGCTGGCCAGACTCCCACCTACTCTGCTGACGGTACGAACAACACCTTGGGTGCTTGTGGAATAACGAACGTTTCAGGCAACGCAGTTTGTACGCTGGCCTCAACGAAAGCTGAGATTAAGAATCTCGCCATTGTCACACCCGTCGTTAAGGCCGGTGGAAGTGTGGTGTTTATTGCGGGAGCACCTGTTGCCGCGAATTCAAATATCAGTGGTACCGGCCCTGTCATCGCTGATAACGTGGACACATCGACCGTCACCATCATGCTCGCCGACGCCAACAATAACCCTGTGGCCGGCATCGCTCCGACCTTCTCCGCGACTGGAACGGGAAACACTCCTGGCAGTTGTAGTGTCAGTGATGTTACGGGTTCGTCGACATGTTTACTGAGCTCTACTAAAGCTGAAACAAAAACTCTATCCATCGCTACGCCGGTCGTGAAAATCGGTGGAACAGTTGTCTTTGATCCAGGGCCACCTGTTGCCACCACTTCTTTGATTAGTGGTACCACCACTATCGTGGCAGATGGTGTCGCGACTAGTACTGTGACAGTGACGTTGAAAGATGCCGGCGGCAACCCCGCACCGGGCTTCACACCGACCTTCAGTGCTAGCGGAACAAATAACACACTTTCAGCATGTTCAGCCGGTGATGCGATTGGTGTCTCGACCTGTACATTGAGTTCAACCAAAGCTGAAACCAAAACGCTGGCGATCGTCACGCCAGTCGTCAAGTCAGACGGTACCGTTACATTTGTCGCCGGGCCTGCCGCTGTTGCCACATCAACCATCACGGGTACAACCCCGGTCACGGCCGACGGAATCGCCACCTCATTCATCACGATTACTTTGCTAGATGCTTTCAATAACCCTGTGGCAGGTGTGGATCCATTCTTCCTCGCCACTGATACGGGCTCAGACAATACCAACGGCGGTTGCAGCACCACCAACGCCTCTGGTGTTTCTAGTTGTACTCTCGCCTCTCTCACAGCAGAAACAAAGACCCTCACCATCACTTCGCCGATTAATAAATCAGATGGTACGGTCACCTTCACGGCCGGCGCACCTGTGGCCGCTAACTCAAACATCATCAGCACAAGCAACATCACCGCAGATGGTGTGACCACATCGTCCGTCACCATCACCTTGCGTGATGCCACTAATAATCCTGTCCCTGGCCAAACCCCGACTTTCAGCGCTGACGGTATGGCCAATAGCTATGGCGCCTGCTCATTGGGTGATCTTAGCGGTGTTTCAACCTGTACGCTCACTTCCACGAAAGCCGAGAGTAAAGTTCTCTCGATCACAACTCCTGTCATCAAAGCCGATGGCACTGTGGTCTTTATTGCAGGTGCGCCGGCCATCGCAACATCAACGATCAACGGCACAAGCCCGGTCGTAGCAGATGGTGTGGCCACTTCAACCGTGACCATCACGCTCATGGATGCTTTCAGCAATCCAGTCGGTGGAACCACACCGACCTTTGATGCCACGGGCACGAACAATACCTACAGCGGATGTTCTGTTACAAATGCAAGTGGTGAAGCGACTTGTACATTGACGTCAACTAAAGCCGAAATCAAAACTCTGGCGATTGCAACTCCGGTCGTGAAATCCGATGGCGCAGTCACTTTCACAGCGGGAACTCCAGTGGCCGCCAACTCGACGATTACAGGAACAAGTCCTGTCGTAGCTGATGGTCTTGCCACCTCTACCGTGACGATCACGCTCAACGATGCGAACAATAATCCTGTTGAGGGCCTCACTCCTACCTTCGGGGCCAGCGGAACAAATAATACTGTGGCGGCTTGTTCGGCAACGAATGTTAGTGGTGTGGCGACCTGTACTCTCGCCTCAACGACTGCTGAGACAAAAACACTTTCGATTCTCACTCCGGTTTCTAAAACTGACGGCACTGTAGTCTTTGAACCAGGCCCTCCTGTCGCGGCTAATTCTAACATCTCTGGTACAAGCACAACTGTCGCGGATGGTGTGGCCACATCGACTATCACCATCACCTTGCGCGATGGGGCCAACAATCCAGTTGCGGGCGAAACTCCGACTTTTACTTCAAGTGGTACTGCGAACACTTACAATGCCTGTTCCGTCACGAATGCAAGTGGTGTCGCCACATGTACGTTGACATCAACGAAAGCCGAGACAAAAACGCTCTCGATTGCCACGCCAGTCATAAAAGCTGATGGCACTGTAACATTCATCGCGGGCGTCATTGCTGCGGTCACTTCAACCATCACAGGCACCGGCCCAGTTATCGCTAACGACACGGCCACCTCAACTGTCACCATCACTCTTTTGGATGCCTTTAGTAACCCTGTGAGTGGAACTACTCCTACTTTCAGCTTGAGTGGCACTGGAAATACTCTTTCTGCTTGTTCGGCCAGCAATGCCAGCGGTATTTCGACTTGTACCGCGAAGTCGACAGACTCGGGCGTGAAGACGCTGGCGATTGTCACACCCGTTGCGAAGACGGATGGCTCGATTACCTTTACCGCCGGCACACCTGTCGCAGTTAACTCGAATATTACCGGAACCGGTCCCGTGGTTGCGAATGGCAGTGCCACATCAACCGTGACTGTGACTTTGCGAGACGCGAGTAACAGTGCTGTTCCAGGCTTCACACCGACTTTTGGTGTTACAGGAACAAATAACACCCTCTCGGCTTGCTCAGTCACAAATGCCTCAGGCGAGGCAACTTGTACGTTGTCTTCAACCAAGGCTGAGATTAAAACACTTTCGATTCTCACGCCGGTTTCTAAAACTGACGGAGACGTCACTTTCATCGCTGACGCAGCTTCTGTGGCAAACTCGAGCATCACAGGTACTGGCCCAGTGGTGGCCGATAACAGCGCGACCTCAACTGTAACTATCAATTTGAAAGACAGTAACAACAACGCGGTGGTGGGAACCACTCCTACTTTCAGTGCGACAAGCTCCAGCAACACCTATGGCGCGTGTTCGGTAACGGATGCAGTAGGTGACTCCATCTGTACCCTCACTTCGACGAAAGCCGAAGTGAAGACACTTTCTATCGCTACGCCGATCGTAAAAGCTGATGGAACTGTCACATTCACGGCTGGTGCTCCGGCCGTGGCCACGTCTACCATCACTGGTACCGGTCCTGTGGTCGCAGATGGTTCAGCGACATCAACCGTGACCGTCACTATTTTGGATCAATTTAGCAACCCTATCGCTGGCGAAACACCGACGTTCTCGGCTACGGGCTCAGGCAACACGTTGTCAGCATGTTCACTCACCAACTTAAGTGGTGTCGCGACGTGTACTTTGAGTTCGACAGTTTCTGGTGTGAAGACTCTTGCGATCGTAACTCCCGTGGCAAAGACTGACGGTTCAGTGACTTTCAGTGCTGGCACCCCGATCGCCGCCAACTCAAATATCACGGGTACCGGTCCCGTCATTGCGAACGGCAGTGCCACATCAACCGTTACTGTAACTTTGCGTGATGCCAGTAACAATCCAGTGCCTGGGCTCACGCCGACCTTTGATTCATCCGGTACTAACAACACGGCTTCGGCGTGTTCGGTGACCAACGTTAGTGGTGAAGCCACATGTACATTGTCTTCCACCAAAGCTGAGATTAAGACTCTTTCGATTCTCACTCCGGTATCTAAAACTGATGGGACTGTTGTTTTTACAGCTGACTCCGCAGCTGTGGCCAATTCAAGCATTGTCGGTTCTGGTCCAGTGGTAGCTGATAACAGCGCCACTTCTACAGTCACGATCACATTGATGGACAGCAACAACAATGCGGTGGTGGGAACCACTCCTACCTTCAGCGCGACAAGTACTGGCAACACTTACAACGCTTGCTCTGCAACTGATGCGAGCGGTATCTCGACTTGTACGTTCACCTCGACTAAAGCCGAAGTGAAAACACTTTCAATCGCCACGCCGATCGTGAAAGCTGATGGCACCGTGACCTTTACGGCCGGCGCTCCAGCGGCGGCGCCTTCAACGATCTCAGGTACCGGTCCAATCGTGGCCGATGGCTCGGCGACATCAACAGTCACCATCACCATTTTGGATCAATTCAGTAATCCGATCGCTGGCGAAACGCCGACGTTCTCGGCTACGGGCCCAGGCAACACGCTGTCAGCGTGTTCAGTCACAGATGTAAGTGGTGTCGCGACGTGTACTTTGAGTTCGACAGTCTCTGGAGTGAAGACTCTAGCGATCGTGACTCCGGTTGCAAAAACTGATGGCACAGTCACCTTCAGTGCCGGCACACCTATCGCGGCGAATTCAAATATCACGGGCACAAGTCCCGTGGTGGCCAATGGAAGTGCGACATCGACCATCACGATCACGCTCCGTGATGCGAGTAACAATCCAGTGCCTGGGCAGACACCAACCTTCAGTGCTACCGGCACCGACAACACGACCTCAGCTTGCTCTGCCACCAATGCTTCAGGTGAATCAACATGTACGTTGAGTTCAATTAAAGCCGAGATCAAAACGCTTTCGATCGCCACACCTTTTGTAAAAGCCGATGGCACTGTTACGTTCACTGCTGACGCTGCATCCATCGCGAACTCAAGCATCACAGGTACAGGCCCGGTGGTTGCGGATGGCGTAGCGACTTCAACGGTCACCATCACTTTGAAAGACAGCAACAACAATCCACTTGTGGGCACCACCCCGACTTTCAGTGCCAGTGGAACAGTGAACACCTACAATGCCTGTTCGGTCACCAATGCAAGTGGTGAATCGACCTGTACGATGACCTCCACTAAAGCTGAGATCAAAACGCTCTCAATCGCGACTCCGATCATTAAAGCTGATGGCACTGTCACCTTTACCGCCGGCGCTGCAGCTGTAGCGACGTCGACAATCACCGGTTCAGGACCGGTAGCCGCCAACGGTGTGGCGACTTCAACAATTACCGTCACATTGCTTGATGCCAACAGCAACCCTGTAAGCGGTGAGACACCGACCTTCTCTACCTCAGGCACTAACAATACTCAGACGGCCTGCGGAGCCACTAACGCATCAGGTGTTTCAACTTGCACCCTCGCCTCAACGACGGCCGAAACAAAAACACTTTCCATCACTGCACCGATTAGTAAAACCGGCGGCACCGTTGTTTTTGAAGCCGGCACACCCATCGCGGCCAATTCTAGCATTACGGGTTCCGGTCCGGTTGTAGCTAACGATACAGCAACATCAACTGTAACGATCACGTTGCGAGATGCAAGCAATAACCCTGTGGCCGGTCTCACTCCTACATTCACCACCAGCGGCACGGGGAACACTCAGACCGCCTGTAGTGCTACAAATGCTTCCGGTGAATCGACCTGTACGGTGAAATCAACCGTCGCAGAAATCAAAACTCTTGCGATCGCCACTCCTGTTGCGAAAACCGATGGCACCATCACCTTCACTGCTGGCCCTGCGGCCATCGCAAACTCGAGCATCACTGGCACAAGTCCAGTAACCGCCGACGGTATCGCGACGTCTGCCGTGACCGTTACATTGAGAGATGCAAATAATAATTTTGTGGTTGGAACCACTCCGGTCTTTAGTGCCACTGGTACCGGGAACACGCTGTCGGCGTGTTCATCAACAGATGCAAGCGGTGTCGCCACCTGTACGCTTGCTTCTACTATCGCCGAAGTAAAAACTCTTTCCATCACCTCGCCGATTACTAAAGCTGATGGCACTGTGACCTTCACTGCCGGCGCGGCCATCGCGGCGAATTCAAACATTGTGGGTTCGGGCCCTGTGACGGCCAACAACGTGGCGACCTCAACTGTGACCATCACGTTGCGAGACGCGAGTAATAATCCGGTCCCTGGTCAAACTCCAACGTTCAGTACAACCGGTACCGGCAACACTCAGACTGCGTGTGGTGTGACCAATGCTTCGGGTATTGCGACTTGTACGGTGAGATCAACTAAGGCAGAAGTAAAAACTCTCGCGATCGTCACTCCAGTGGCTAAAACTGATGGAACAGTGACCTTCACTCCAGGCACCGCCTCGAACACCACTACGACTATCGCGGGCACCGGCCCGGTCACCGCCAACGGGGTCGCGACTTCGTTTATCACCATCACGATCCTCGACGTGTTCAGTAACCCGATCAGCGGCATCACGCCGATCTTCAACGCCACCAATACCGGTGCTACGAACTCGCAAGGGGCATGTTCGGCTTCCAACGCATCGGGTGTGTCGAGTTGTACTCTCGCCTCTCTTGTCGCCGAAACAAAAACTCTCCAGCTCACCTCACCTACAGCAGTAACAGGCGGGTCGGTGGTGTTCACGGCGGCTGCACCTAGCGCGTCGACCTCAACCATCGCCGGCACCGGTCCTGTAACAGCCGATGGTGTTGAGACTTCAACTGTGACGATCACGCTCAGAGATGTGAACAGCAACCCCGTGCCGGGACAAACGCCGACTTTCGACGCCACCAACACGGGCACCACCAACGTTTATGGTGGATGCACCATGGGTGATACTGGCGGTGTGTCGGTGTGTACGCTTGCGGCCACCAAAGCCGAAGTAAAAACTCTCAGCATCACGGCCCCAGTCAGCAAGCCTGTTGGCGGTACAGTGACATTTATCGCCGGAGCTCCAGGATCACAATCTACCATCACAGGTACCGGTCCTGTGCTGGCGGATGGTATCGCGGACTCGACTATTACGATCACCATGAGAGATGACTTCGGAAATATTGTGGCCGGAGAAACACCGGAGTTTGAAGCCAGTGGTACGGACAACATTTACGATGATTGTAGCGTGGGTAATGCTAGCGGTGTCTCTACCTGCTTGATGCAGTCAACCACTGCCGAAGTGAAAACTCTCAGCATCACCGTTCCAACATCCGTTACAGGTGGCACTGTGACGTTCACCTCAGGCGCAGCAGTGGCAGCGACCTCGACGATCACCGGCACGAGTCCTGTGGTGGCGGATAATGTGGCCACCTCGACAGTAAGTGTGACTCTCCGGGATGTGAATAACAATCCAGTCGCGGGCCAGACTCCAACATTTACGACGACCGGCACGGGCAACACGCAGACCGCGTGTGGTGTCAGTAACGCATCCGGTGTATCGACCTGCACCGTGCGTTCAACGAGGGCCGAAGTGAAAACGCTCGCCATAGCGACACCGTTTGTAAAAACTGGCGGGACGGTGACCTTCAATCCTGGCGCCGCCAACGCCACCAACTCACTCATTACCGGCAACGGCCCGATCGCTGCGGATGGCACATCGACCTCCACTATTACCATCACTCTGCGCGATGTTTTCAACAACAACATCAGTGGAACCACTCCGACCTTCTCTGCGACAGGCACCGGAAACACGCTTGGAGGTTGTTCTGTTAGCAACGCTAGCGGTGTTTCCACCTGTACACTCGCTTCAATCGTGGCAGAAACAAAAACCCTCGCGATCGTAGCACCAGTCGCAAAAACCGGCGGCACCGTGGTGTTCCAGTCTGGTGGCGCTTCGGCGTTGAATTCGACCATCGCCGGCACGGGCCCCGTCATCGCCAACGGTGTGGCCACTTCTACCGTCACGATCAATTTAAGAGACGGCCTCAACAATCCTGTCGCCGGTGTCACACCGACATTCTCGGCAACGAACACTGGTACAACAAACGTCAACGGTGCTTGTTCGGCGAGTAACGCCAGTGGCGTCTCAACCTGTACATTGTCTTCGACGAGGGCCGAAGTGAAGGCCCTCTCGATTGCGACGCCCGTGACAAAATTGGGTGGTAACGTCACCTTCAATGCCGGCCCGGTATCAGCGACGACTTCGACCATTGCGGGCACCTCGCCAAACCTGGCCGATGGCGTAGATTTTGCGGACATCACAGTGACCTTGCTTGATGCCTTCAATAATCCGATCGTTGCCACCGTGCCGACTTTCAGCGCTACCGGGACGCTGAACACACCAACAGCGTGTACGAGTTCAAATGCATCGGGTGTTTCAACCTGTACACTCCGCTCGACGAAAGCCGAAGGTAAGACCATTGCCCTCGTCACACCGGTGGCCAAGGCCGGCTCGACCCTCGACTTTAATCCGAACGGAATTGATATTCAGGTGCCGATCGACATGATCAGCCTCGGACTCCTCTCGACGACCGCAGTGCTGACGTTTGAGCGCTCACGCACTTCGCTCAACACCGACGACTACATCGCCCAAAGTAACACCTACTTCTTCGAGGTCAATGCCCAGAACACGAACACTACGACGGCCTACACCGTGAGCCTCATCAATAACGCCGGCGTGCAGATTTCTGACTCGATTATCACGATCCCGGCCAACAGCACGGTCGCCCGACGCTTACGGGTTGAGTTCACTCCGACCGCTGGGGCCAACATCTACCGCATCCGCGTGAGTGGTACGGCGACGGCCAGTCAGGTACGCATTAATTCCGCCCGCATCATCGTCGAACAAGACAACGCTACCGACACGAGGGTCTACATACCGCTCATGGCAAATGACGAGTCGCTCGACAATGCCACTGACAACGGCAACAACGGTGTTGTCCTGCGCACGACTTCCACAACGATTGCGACGAGTGCGACCTACATGAGCTACTGGCAGCGCGTAGACAGCAACTACGATGCGATTCCACCCGGGACACCGTGGACCTTCGAAGCGTTGGCATCGATTGCCACCTCGACAGCTTCCGGCTTCGTGCGTCTCTACAATCGCACCTCCGGCCTACAGGTGGCGCAGGTGGCAGCGACAGGTTCAACGGTGCCTCAGCTTGTCAGCACTTCGTTTGCATCCAACGCGACGAACTTCGCAGACAACACGGCCTACGAAGTTCGTTACAACTCAAGTTCGACGGCTTCGAATCGAATTTTCAAAGCGGGCATCTGGGTGAGGCTCAAATACCTCAAGAGAGCAGAAACTATTTGGCGTCTCTCTATGCGACGTACGACGACCACTACGGGTAACTACGATGCTGTGGAAGGACGAGCGCTCTACGAGTCTGCGGTATGGACCAATCCGCAGGCCTTCTTCCAAACAGTGGGACAGGGTACCGGCTGCACGCAAACTCTCTTCAATGTGTCGAACACCGACAGTGGTACGGCAGGGCTCACGGCCGTTAGTGGAAGCGCAGTGACTCACGGTACCGCCCAAGCGGTGCTCCGTTCTGGTGCTGTCACTTTGGTGGATAACGATCGCTACATCATGCGCCAGGCGACCGCCTCTGGTACGTGCTTAATGTCGAGTACGTACTTAGTCATAAGAGCAACTGAATAACTCGGATTCTCCCCGGCAAGTTTTAGTCGGATTTAAAAATCAAAAAATTGAGTAAAATAAGGGCAACTACAAAGGAGCTCTTATGAAAATGTTCGCTCTTCTTGCTCTCGCTTTACCACTCTCTGCTTGGTCGGTTGACTACAGCCGCTGTAGCTTTCCATTCGAAGTACAAGTTGATCCCGAAGGTGCTGTGACACCTTCTTCGTGGTTTCAGGCATCAGACATTCGCACCGAAGGCAATCGCACGACGATGACCGTTCGTCCGAAACCACAACCAAACTTCAACGGCGGAGTCGTCGTCGTGGGCCCTCAGCAAGAACCTAAGCGCATCGTCATCGAGCGCGATGATCAAGGCCGTATCATCGCCATGACGAGTGGTGGCGAGCGCCCGAGTGATGCGACCATTCGTCAGTACCGTCAGATGCAAAACTATCCAGGTGGCGGCTACGTGGCGGGCTCGCAGGGCGGCCTAGTGGGTGGCTACGGCGGCGGCATCAATATCGGTAGTATGAGTCCGTCTTTAGGCCTCGGCTTCCTCGTTCCCCTTCGCCGCAATGGCACAACGGAGATGGTGAAAGCAGAAGAACTCACCGACTCTGATCTCACGCAGATCGGCGTCCGCGGCATTAAGGCAACGGAGCTTCGCGCAGGCGCACAGGAGTGGTCACGAAGCAGTAAGACACAGTTGGCGCTCCGCCAGATTCAAGACTATTCGAATAATAACTTCCCGTTCGGCATCCCAGTCGGCGTGAGCCACCAATTCACTTTCGTGGATGGCGCCTGTATGCCGGATAAAATTTCACACATGACCTATCTATCATCGACGGATCGCGTAGAGTCACAAACTATTTACGATCGGGAAGACTGCCAGCACGTGAAGACGGGTTGGGAACGCCATATCGCTAAAATGAACGAGTGCCGTGCTTACGACAATAATCAGATTGCTGTTGAATACAATCGCCTCGTAGCTGATGGCCACATCCAACCGGCAAATCAAGGCGGTCTAGTGGGTGGCATCGCTGGTGGTTACGTCGCAGGTGGCGTGGGCGGCGGTCTCGGTGGCGGCACTGCCAATACTTCTGGCTCAGGTTATGGTTCGGACTCAGGTGCAGGCCACTACGGCTACAATCCATACACGGGATCGGGGTACTTCTCGCCAGGATCGTTTGGTGGTTCTCCTCGTCAGAATCTCGAAACCAACTACAACCTGTGCCAGATCTACGAGCGCAGCTGGAATCAAGGCCTCCAAGGCAGCAGCACGGGCGCAAATTTCGGTGGCGGCGGCGCCACACAGTACTAATCGTTTTCACAGGGGTGAAGTCTTTGCGCTTCACCCCCCTTTCTTTCTTACACACTCCTCACAGACAAATCATCCCAACTTCGTTATAAGGCGCTCCTAACCCAGGAGCCCCCCATGAAATCACTTTTGATTGCTTTGTTATTTTCCACCAGTGTCTACGCCAACTGCCAGCGTGAAGTTCAATTCATCGGTACGATCAACAACGTTGCTTACGTCGAAAACGAAGCCGGTCAAATTGCGAGCACCCGCTTTCAAGTGAAGGCCGGGCGCTGGTTTCAGCCGAGCGGCGTTTGTCCTATGGAAATGGATGAGTTTGAAGCCGCGGTTGTTGAGCTTCGTGGTGAAGTGAATTTGCCCGAAGGTACAGAAATTTCAGGAGTCATGGTCTACGACGTGAACAACGATAGCTATCACATTGAGTAAAAAAAAAAGGGGCCCTAAGGCCCCTTTTTCATTTTAGCTAGTAAACAGTCTGATCAATCACTTTCATCACTTCGTTACAAACCTCACTGGCATTTCTCCACCAGCTGTAAGTCGTCACGCGGCGGTAGGCGCCGTTGTTCACTGAGAGCGACATGTCGTCGACGCTGCTCAAGCGAGACAAGCGGTAAGCGTCTGCACACTGAGCAAGGGCCTCAGCTTTTGAGTAAGCGCGGATGCTGAACGGCTGTCTTTCCATGTCGCCGTAGACGTCGATGATGCCACGGATGCTGCGTGAGTAGGTATCGAGGTTACGAGTCACTTCGCCGCAGATTTCGCGAGCATCTCTCCACCAAGAGTAAGTCGTCAAATGACGAACGTTGCTGTTGTTCGTGACGAGAGTCATCTTATCGAAAGAGCCAAACGGAACTGAACGCATGCACTGTGAATTGATGTCCGATACGCTGTAACCGCGCAACTGCATGACACTGTTATCAAGAATGACGGTCACGTCGAGATCATTGGTTGGCGGGTATGGATTTGGATTCGGACGTGGGTCCGGGCGCACACGGCTTTCAATACACGAAACACGTGTACGCAAGCCTTGCGCAGCGAGATTACACTCGCGAAGAGCATCACGGCAGATGCCGTTGCCGTCTGTTTGGCCAGAGAACGTGTCGAGCACGCGGCCAGTGCTATCGACCATCTGTACTTCACAGAGTGGGCGACGTTGAGCGAATGATTCTTGTGCCGTAAGTGCCAAGAATGCGGTGGCGATGAGTAACTTCATGGGGATCCTCCGTTTGATAGATAAGCGGAGGGGTTTTATCATAGATTTTAAATTGGATAGGTGGGTATGAAAAAATTATAGTGCGTGCGAAGTTGCTATTAGCGTGGAACTGATGACGAAGAGCTCCCGCCATTGGCCGGGGCTACGATTGATTCTTTTGAAGGGGCACGAAGTGTTGAATCATCTACGGCTCTTTCGGGAGTAGAGTCGAGATCTCCGTAGGTGTAGGCACAAGACTTTGTCGGAGATTGGTAGCTTATCGATTTGTTTACGACATCAAATGTGTAAGATTCAGTAGCTGAGAATGAATTGTTAAAGGGTTGTGTTGCAACGAACTTGCCGTCGCTAAACGAGAGAGACCCTCTGTAGACACCGACCTCCGGTACACTTACTTCCCAACTCTGTCGGTCATTTTCCAGCGTCTTCGGAATTGTGATGTTGATCACAGCCGGGTGCATAACCATCTGGAGGATAGGTCCCCCCGTGATCGTCGTTGTGTCTCCGTTACTCGCTGCTGGGCCATTCGCTCCTGCTGGAAAAAACAGCCAAACCAGACAGCTACTAGGGTTCTCATCATGGCCCTTGAAAACCTTCCTCGTGTCGCCATTTGTCGAGTTGATGAAAGTAGTGAGGTCACCGACTGATGCAGCCAAGGAATGTGTAGATAGGAAAAAGACAAGAGCCAGAACTTTCATGAAACCCTCATCGGTTGCAGCACCCGAGACCCTTAGTTTGGTTAATGATCTAGCCTAGCAACTGAGCTAGGCGCTGCACAGACTTATTCACTTCGACCCAGATGCTGTCTTCTAGTGAGGTCTTGAGGCTTTCGAACTTAAAGGCGAGTTTTACGCGGCTACTGCTCTGATTCTTATCCTCGATGATGTTCACCAGCGTGACTTTGGGGATCATGAATTTTTTCAAGTTGTACTTCAGCTCGACCTGCTCGAAGACCGTGCCCTTCTCCATTTCACCGTACTTATTAGGATCTACCATCGCCGAGAAGCCACCGGACGAAATATCAAACACACTGAATGAATGACCGGCCATGGTGACCTGGATTCGATCGGTCGTAGAAACAACGTAGCGACAAGCAGCTCTTTTTGTTGTGACAAAAAATGCGCCGGTGATCTTGATCACAAATTTATCTTGTTCTTCGTTCCAGTCAATTTCACCGGAAGTGAAGTACTGCAACTCGGCTTCAAACTTAAATTTTAAAAAGATGGGTATCTGTCGGAAGGTTTCTTTAAAGATGTCGCGGTAATTGCGATCAACCTCAATGGGTAAATCTCTGAACCCACTCTTCTCAAAGGCACCGTAAACTGCCTTCACTACATAGGGCTCCACCTGCCCTTGTCGCCAGATGAAAAGCTCCCCACCTTTTTTCAGGCGCGGCCATAGGTCCTTACCGAGCTCGTCGGCGTCCATTTGGCGAAGATAGGTTTTACTGTTGTCATCGAGACCCATGAGCTATTTTAACCCCTGCCCGCGTTTCTCACCAGTACTGCTTGCCCGACTAAACCCGTCAAAAAAACTTCTTTCTGCCAAGCCTGGAGGATTCATTTAGAATAGGCCCATGGGACAACGTATTGTGGTGAAAATCGGCTCCTTAGGTGTCAGCTCTGCGCAAGGCGGAGTGGACATCGCTAAAGTCGAGTCACTGGTTAATGATTTGGTCGCTCTTAAACAGCAAGGCCATGAGCTTGTACTAGTCAGTTCAGGTGCCATCAATGCTGGGCGGCCTCATGTGAAAAAGCCTGATGAGAAGCAGCTCTCACTGGCCTGGCAGCAGGCCTGCGCTGCCATGGGTATGCCGCTTCTCATGAGTGCGTACCAAAAAGCTCTCGCTGGATACAAACTCTATTCCGCGCAAGTACTCGTGACTCACGATGATTTCAAAGCACGCCCGCGTTTTCTTAATGTCCGCAATACTTTGCTCACGCTGCTCGCCAGCGGTGCTCTACCCGTGGTGAACGAAAACGATACCGTATCAACCAAAGAAATCACCGTGGGCGATAACGATCAACTGGCCGCCATGGTAGCCGAAGCCATTGGCGCTGATCGATTGATTCTGCTCACCGATGCTGACGGACTTTATGACCGTGATCCGAAAGATCCCGATGCTAAGCACTTCCCTATTATTGATTTCCGCGAAGACTTCGCGGGCATTAAGCTCACCACTAAAACCTCAGTGGGCCGCGGTGGCATGGCGACGAAACTGCAGGCCGTGCGACGCCTGACTCCCGTAGGCCTTGACGTCACCATTGCGACCTTCAATCACGCTACACCTGTTTCACGCGCGTTGATGGGTGGCGGAACCGTTTTTAAAGGCGATCCGCGCGAGAAAGTCAAAAAACGCATGTCGTGGATTGCTACGGTGGTGCGTCCGTCATGCGCGATTGTCGTCGATGAAGGCGCCTCTAACGCACTCAAGGCCGGCAAGGCCTCTCTACTTCCTATCGGCATCAAAAAAGTTTTAGGCAGCTTCAAGCGCGGCGATGTGATCGCTGTGAAGTACCAGCAAAAAACTGTCGCCCTGGGGATTGTTGAATACGATTCTAAAGATGTGTTGCGGGTGATGGGTAAAAAAAGTGCAGAACTCAAAGTCCTCTTTGAAGTCGTGCCTTCTCACGTTGTGATTCATCGAGATAATTTGTTTTTGCCGAAGGATTGATTTATGAGCACCCGCGAACTCGCCAAAAAAGCCAAAGCAGCTGCCCTTCAACTTCCCTCTTGCTCAGAAGTTCAACGCCAGAAAGCTTTGCGGGCCATTGCCACAGCTTTGCGTGCGGGCACAGATGAGTTGATGGCGGAGAATTTCAAGGACGTGACTGCGGCTCGAGCCGCTAATCTAGGTAGTGCGCTGATTGACCGCCTCGCTCTCGTGCTCAAGCAGATTGAGGCGATGGCGCGCGCCTGTGAAGAAATCGCGGCCGCACCGGCCGTCGTCGGAATGATCGTTGAATCGCAAACACGCCCGGACGGACTCATCATCCAAAAACAGCGCATCCCTTTGGGTGTCATCGGGATGATTTTTGAGTCGCGACCGAATGTCGTCATCGACGGCGCCGCCTTGGCGATTAAATCCGGCAACGCGATTATTCTAAAAGGTGGCAAAGAAGCGCAGTTCTCCAATGCGTGGCTAGCTAAGCTTGTGGCCAACACCATTAAGAGTATTCTTCCTGACAACAGTGTCACACTGATTGAAACCCGCGAGGAAGTCACCGAACTTCTCAAACTTCGTGAGTACATTGATTTGATGGTTCCACGCGGAGGAGAAAAACTCATCCGCTACGTGCGTGAAAATGCCACCATGCCGGTAGTCGCCCATGATCGCGGTCTGTGCCATATCTACATTCACAGCGATGCGGACGTGAATCAAGTAGAGAGCATTGTCTTGAACGCCAAGGTCCAGCGTCCGAGTGCGTGCAATGCCCTAGAGACACTGTTGGTGCATAAGGATTTTCCCGTTGATGCTTTGAAGAGCACCTTGCAAGCATTGCTAAATGATAAAATTGAAATCCATGCCTGCCCTCGTTCGCAGACACTCGTCGCAGGTCTTAAGTCGGCCACAGCGGCCGATTACGATACAGAATGGCTGGATTATAAGATGTCATTGAAGATCGTCGATAGCGCAGATGAGGCGCTCAAGCATATCCAACTCCACGGCACGCAACATACCGAGGCCGTGTTGACCAAAAATCCGCAGGTCATCGAGCAGTTTTTGAATGGAATCGACGCCTCGTGCCTCGCCATTAACGCATCTACCCGCTTTAATGACGGCGGTGAGTTGGGACTGGGCGCTGAGCTTGGGATTTCCACCTCCAAGCTCCACGCCTACGGGCCGATGGGGGCCAAAGAAATGACCACCACCCGCTTCATCGTACGCGGGGACGGACACGTAAGGATTTAAGTCATGCCAAGTTTTGATCTCGTATCTCGCATGGACGCTATGGAGTTACAGAACGCACTTTTGACCACAGAAAAGACCATTCTCGGGCGTTTTGATTTTAAAGGCTCTGAAGCGAAAGCTGAGTACAAAGAAAAAGATAAGATCATCGAGATCCGCGCGGAAGATGAAACGAAAGTAAAAGCTGTGCGCGATATTCTCATGACCAACATGGGGAAACGCGGCTTGGGTCTAAAGGGCCTAGAAGAATCTCCGATTGAGCCCACCGGCATGAAGATGAAGAAGATGACCATCAAGATGGTCAGCGGCATTGATAAAGACAAGGCCAAGATCATCAACAAACTCCTTAAGGAGAATGGCAGTAAGGTGAAGTCGGCCTACATGGATGAGAAGTTTCGTCTCGAATCGAAAAACATTGATGAGCTGCAAGCGGCTTTTCACATGCTCCGAACAAGCAAAGAATTAAACATCGATCTCCAGATGGAGAACATGAAAAGGTAGTCTATGACTCTGCAAGAACAAATCAACAACGACATGAAAGAAGCCATGAAGTCGAAGGACACTGTGAAGCTCGCAGCGATCCGTATGCTGAAGGCCGCCTTCATTCACAACAACACAGCTGCTAAGCCCACTGATGATCTGTCAGTCGCTATCGCTCACGTGAAGAAACTGCAAGACTCACTCGAGATGTTCCCTGCTGGTTCCCCGCAGCGCCTAGAAACGGAAGCCGAAATCAATGCCCTCAAAGGCTACCTGCCCGCCTCCATGTCAGAAGCTGACGTGGTCGCCTTGATCAATGACATTAAAGCGAAAGGTGCTAAAGACATGGGTGCTTTGATGAAAGAGCTGCAGCCGCAAATCAAAGGTCGCTTTGATGGCAAACGCGCGAGTGATTTGGTGAAGGCCGCTTTAGCTTAATGACCGATCACCGTGTCTCTCTGAAAGTCATCGAAGGTGAACTGGGCTCGGCCCAGTTTCACGTCGCCGCAGAATTTGACGGTCAAGTTGAGGACTTTCATTTGGATACGGGTTCCACGTATACCTCTGTCGCTTACTCCAGTTTTACCTCGACCTACCCTGTTACCGGATCCACTAACAGGATGAGCGCTGCTGGCCGTGAAAAAGTTGAAGAACAGATTACACTTGGCCATTTTCGCTTAGGCCCCATAACAAAGTCTCAACTTTCAGTCCCGCGCTATTCACAAGAGCGCAACCAGATCAACCGTCTGGGGATGAATGTGTTGGCCGAGGAGTGCATAAGTTTCAATCTCAAAGACTGGTATCTCAGTATGGGTGAAACTCCGCAGGACAACCGCTTTCCCCTTCACACCTTTGTTGGAAATACCTTTGGGATAGATTTAGAACTGTCCAGTCATCCACTTATAGGGTTATGGGATACGGGTGCAGAGCTCAGCGTTTTTAATCGTGAGCTTCTTTCGCAATGGCCGCAGGTTTTTCACTTCGTTCAAAAAATTGATAACGGAGAAGACGCCACCGGCGAGAGCGTGGAATTTGACCTCTACGAATGCAAGGATATAAACATCGCCGGACAGTCTTTCAGTGGCACCCTCATGGCCATGGACTTCGCGATGATTCACACCAAGATGTCTGCTGACATTCAGGTGATTCTTGGGACCAACCTTTTGCGCGGCATGACATGGTCTTTCGACTTTAAGAGTAAGACATGGGGTTTAAGTTAACTTTAAGCTTGTCTTTACCTGCTAACGCAGCGCGATTAGGTTTTTTAACACAACACACCGTTTTACATTCCGCGTTTCACCTAGTAGAGATGCGTCAAACACTCTTTAAAGGTGATCAACATGCGAATGCTTTTCGTTAGCACTCTTTTACTTTCCAGTCTCTCCGCTTTAGCGCAAACCCGCGCAGTGCAAGTTTTTGCACCGGATGAGTTCGTGACCGGGCACGTGACTGCCTACCTCGACTCGGGTGAAATCATCCATGTTCCGGTAGAAAAAGTTGAGACGGTAGAGCAGCTCAAGCGCTCACTTCACCTCGGTGAAACCATGAGCTTCGAAGCCGATGCCACCAGCGAAGAAGCTCCGATCATCAACGAGATCGTCTCTCAACCAGCTGTCGGCGAAGACAAAGAGATGTTCGATCCGGCCCGCTTCCGCAGTATTCAATGGAGCGGCATCGATCCTCTTGAGAAGGCCAACCTTTCAAGTGTGGCTTCTTACGAAGCGGCCCAAGGTGTGATGGATGGCATGAACGGTGAAACTGACGATGATTCTCAGTGCTACAACCGCGCCCACATGTGGACCTACGAAGCACTCGTTAATCAGCGCGTGAACCTCGGCAAACTTTGGATCTTCTTCACTCGCAAATACATCCGGGAGCATCGCTACAAGTGGTGGTTCCACGTTTCTCCCTACACGGAAGTGGGCCAAGAGCGCTTCCGTTATGTACTTGATCGCGGCTTCACCATGATCCCGTACACAGTTGAGAACTGGAAAAACATGTTCATGAAGAACCAGGCGAATTGCCCAGTGGTCACTGACTACCGTCAGTACGATGGTCGTCAAGAAGAAGCTTACTGCTACCTGATCTACTCGTCTCAATACTACTGGCAGCCATGGCAGCTTAAGAAAGTTGCTGAAGAAGGCCAGCATTTCTATGGCTACAAAGATTCTGAGCTTCAAATTGCGTACCCAGATGCATTGGGCACTCGCAGAGTTTCGATTCCAGTTTTGAGAAACCCGATTCCAAATCCAGATATCGGTACGAACCCGAACCCTCGTCCGAACCCAAATCCGAACCCGAATCCGAATCCGAATCCGAACCCTAATCCGCGTCCAGATCCGGATCATTCGGGTATTAGAAACGGTGATCAGGTTGTCTACCAATACGATCTCAATCGCACTGCGCGCGTGATCGAGACTTCTATAGGTAACATGCTTTATGACATCCAATTTCAAGACGGCCGTCGTGAAATTCTGCGTGATGTGACTCGTGTCTCTCTCGCTGCGATGAGCGGCTGTGTGAGCAACATCTGTGTCGGTCATCGTGTGCTGAATACTGGTCTCCCACAGGAGATCGTTTACAACAAAGTAATCGCCGTCACTGTCGAAGGACTCTTCGTCGTACAGTTTGAAGAAGGTCGCAGCACCAACGCAAGAAGCTGGGGCTGGCATGAGTCATACTTGGCGCACACAACGGCCTGTCATCGTAGCGGAAGTGGCTGGTGTGTCGGCGACATCGCCTACAGCCGCTTACTCAACGCTGATGTACGTGTCATTGGTCACCAGAACCAAGGTCTAGTCTTGGAGATCCTCTCTGGCCGTGAGCGCGGCTATCGCGTGAAACACTACCGCGATCAACTCATTCGTAACTAATCGTTGTGAAAAATAAAAGACCCCGAAAGGGGTCTTTTTTATTGTTGTCCTTGGTCGACTTCGAAATCTATGGTGATGAATTGCTCACCCACATCCAAGAATCCATAGTCATGAAACCGCACGCCATTGACCTCAGGGTCAAACACCCACTTGCCGCCCATTGAACGCGGACCGGCTGGCAACTCAGCACCTCTGTAGAGAACTTTGAGCGAGCGAACCAGCGGACGTTTGTTCAAAAGCACCACCGGTGAGGAAACGATGGAAACAATCTGGTTACCCAGCTTCGCCAACTCCGCACCGAATGACGGAGTACAAGTGCCGATGACACTGCCTTTCGTGGCGTTGATGACTGCTTCGTAAGGGCTGCCCGCGTATTCATTCCAACCGCTGCAACCCAAATCCTTTGCAGAGATGGCACCATAAGCGCGAATCATACCGAGACGGCCGCCTTTGCGGGCCACAAGATTGTTGAGAAAGTTGCTGGCCGTAATGTTGGACTGCTCTTCTTCATCCGTGACGTAGATCATAATGAGGTAGGCATTGGGACGTAAGAAATTTGGATAAGCGTTGAGCTGCTTAATAATCGGATCAAAGGAACGCTCGGTGGCGTCACCATTGGTTCCTAGGCGCCGCACCGCTTGGCTGAACTCATTGACTGGATCCGGATGGTTGTAATCAAAAACGGTGGGCATCCCCAAATAAGGAACTTCGTCGAGGTCAGTTGAAAGAAGTGACATACGCCAATCCAGTCCACGGATTTTAGTGAACTCTTCAATGAATAGATTGGCATTCTGAATCACGCTTTGCTGAATGGGCAACATAGAACCCGAGTTATCGATAACCCAGACGATATCAACTTTGCCTTCCTCTGAGAGCTGATAGCGCTCAGAGACTGGCAGCGGAACAAGTCGTTCCGCCTTATAAAGGTAATCACTTTCTTTTCCACAAGCGACAGCGAGCAGAAGGATCAAAATTAGTTTCATAGGGACTTCCCTCCGCAGCGCGTGGCCGCAGCAGCATGGAGCTTAAAGAGTTCGTCAGGCCAGTAGACCGAATCGACTGGATAGACTTGAATGCCTCTTTCACGAGAAGAATCAATTCTTTTGGCGATATCGGTGACCTCAGAGCTTGGTGGATTGGCCTGCGCCATCCGCACTTGGCTCAAAGCCTCGATGCGCACAAACTTCATTTTACGAATAGCTTCTTTAAGTACCACTTCGCGATTTTTCCAGAAGCGTGTTTTATGTTTCAAGAGTTCAGCACGCGTATTGTCCACATGGGTTTGCAACGCCGCTTTGGCACCGCCATCGACAAAAGCCAGCTTCGTGAAACGTTCTAGCTCAACTTCGCGAGCGGCCAGCGCCAGCGTGGTTTCGAGGATGCGCTCATCAGGCATGTCGATCTTTGCCGTGGCGGGATTTTTTTGCGCCTCTTCAATGCGTTTCGCCCACACTCTATGGGTCTCGATGAACATATCGAAGTCTTTAACCACTTCATCAAAACGACAAAGTTTGAGATTGCTTACCGAGCGCACAAGACCCACTTCCGGAAGAAAGCGGTTGGTGAATACTTCATGAGAAAGACTGGTCAGTTCTCCACGCAACTCACTGACACGTTTTAAACGAAGGAGTGACCAGGTACGCTCTGCGCGCGCCGGAATGTATTCCGCCACTCCACGAGGAACTTTGGCGTAAAACGCCTCTGAAGCATCATAGGCGCCGGCCTGATAAAGCAGGCGACCCAAAGTGAGATAGTGACGTGACAGCTGATGTACGGCCTTGGTTTGCTCCATTTCTGGCTCAACTCGACGCTTGAGAAGTTTGCCCGCTTCACCGATTTCATTCTTACGTGACCAGTTCAAAACCGCTGTCGCTGCGAGTGTGAAACTCTGTGGGTGCCCCATCGGCAGCAAGGTCAACACACGAGCAGCGTGATCCGCGAGGTAGCGCGACGCAAACGCCAGGAGTTCGAGTTCAAGGCCGACCGGAGCGCTGAGGCCGAGCAAATACTCAACTTGAGCGGTATTCAAATCGGGACGCTGGTCAGCTACCCAAGCGGCCTTCACTTGGGCATCAAGGACTTGGTCGAGAGCAAAACGCAGGCGTTCATTGCCAGCAGGTTGCATGCGACTGGCGAGGTAAGCATCCACAAAGGTTTGTGGAAGATTAAGTTTCCACGTGAGATAGATCCAGGTTTGTTGAGTAAGGGCCGAGTCGGATTTTATTTCATGCCACTGGCCCGCGGCCGTGGTGAATTTTCCGGCGAGCACCGTCTGCAACCAAGCGTCTACCGCTGGAGTGAGGCCCTTCGCCTGACGCCACTCCATGAAGAGTGTCTGCAAGTAGGCATCGGTCAGCTTGAAATCACCGGCCTCTGGAATATGCGTCGCGGGATCAGACTTCGCGTCTGTACCCGTCGACTTCAACAGCACCTCGGCTCCATGTTGGGCCAAAGCAGCTGTCGATAAAAGAACTGAGAAGAGAAGAATCTTCACTTACTTCCTCCCAACAGCACTCCGAGAGAAAGATAGCCAACCATATTGTGGACGTTATTATCACCTTTCAAAGTTTCTTCTTTGTAGAAGTCATTCTTAAGGCCAATACGCGCTGACATCATCTTGCCCATCCAGAAAGCAAAACCCGCATCGATGACCATCGCTGTAGCATTGCCACGCCCGAGTTCCACTTGGCCCACGCCGAAGTTCCAGAACTGATCGAAGTAAACCACTTGATCAAGATCCAAGCGCATCTTGCCGTAGAAAAGATTGTACTCACCGACGAGGTCGGTCTGTGACTTGATGTAGTCACGATCAGGAACTACTTTTTGTTCGTTGACGAGTTTTTTACCAGCGGTGCTCAATTCATTGTTCATGCGGAAGTGGTTCAAACCAATCCCCCACTTACCGTTGATGTGATAGCGATAAAGTCCGCCCCACTGAGTGGAGTCAATACTGCCGTCTTGGTTCAAATTCTTACCGCCGATGAAACCGAGTTCATGGCGATTGGTCAGCGGTGAAAGCCGGGCCTGGATGCTGTAAAGCTTGTCATTCACTGTAGAGACCATCGCCTTATCTACGGGGACAGCAAGAGCGTTCAACTCTGCTTCCAGGGGCGAAGAAGATGTGGCGGCCACAGAGCTAAAAGACATGAGCGCAAGCGTGACGATTAATAATTGTTTCATAGTTACTCCCAAATCCGCTCAAACCATTGTTTCAACAAGTAGGCATCCGCACTGTCGAGGTTCAGATCAGACCATTCAAAACCGAGGATCACGATCTTGCGGCCACCTGATAGAGGGCATGAAGCCCCAATCACATACTGCTCAGTTTCTTGACCTGGCTTAATCAGGCCGAAGAGTTCTTTGCATTGATTGTTCTCAAGCGAGAGTTCGATAAAGCTCGGGTGCTCCGACTCTTTCGTCGTCAGACCTTTCAGTCCCGCACGCTTAGTCGGAGTTCCAAGTCCTGGCACCACTTCCAGCGCGTAATCCTTCAGGTTGAAGCTAGGTACCGAGTTCGCACGTTTGCCTAGGTAAAGACCCTTCGCTTTGAGTTCTTCCAAAATATCCGCCGGTAATGTCGAGAGCAGCGGAGAGGTCACCAAAATTCTCTTCATGTTTTTAGCAAAAAAGCTGATGTCGGTAGCGACTTCTGGCATCTGCATACTTTGCGTACCCACAGTTACACTTTTGCGAAACGCGAGTGCACGGGCATTGAGATTATGACCACCATGATAAACACGTAAGGCTTTGCCCCACAGTTTTTCGATCTCAGCAAATTCATTTGCACCTAAACTTGAAGCAATAATGACGTTCTCGGCCCAATTAGATGGCAGCACTTCGTAGAGGAACACGGCATTCGCGACTCCACCCACAGAGTTCATCACTGTGACAGACAAGGTTTTCAGGCCCGGATTTTCTGAGATCACCCGCATCTGGTTATTCACAAGGCTCACTTGATCTCGAGGATCTGATGACGCAATTCCCGCTGAGCGGATGCGTAGTGCAGAGTTTCCTGCAGAGACACCGATCGTGTGATCGAGCGCCTTACCAAACTGCACGTATTTGATGTTTTCTTGGCCCCAATCCCCACGGGTGATGGTAGGCACGGCGATGGTGCGCTCTTCAACTGAGAGCTTCATGCGATGAGGGCGGCAACGATTCGTGTTGGTACCAAAACCATAATTCGAATTACAGATACTCAACTCGATGTCGTAGCTTTGGCCCGTGGCGTCCGCGGGAATGTCTGTCCAACTCAACACGTAGGTTGACTCAGGTGCGGTGGCGCTGACTTGACGAAGATCAAAGATCCCTGCGGGAGGTGTGCTCACCAAAGTCACCTTCGGCGCGACCTCTTTGTTGGCGTCACTCACGGTGAAGGCCTGGGACATGTCCCCTTTCACAACGAGCTCTGTGGCAAGAGAAGTCTGAGTTTCTTGGCGCACATCCGAGAGGTTAATACGGAAGTCTTGAGTATGTTGACGGCCATCGGGGCCAGTCAAGATGACGGAGTTTTCAAGCGGCGACGAACAGCTGCCGCTGCTGCGACATTCAGTGCCGACCCGCAACTGCTCCACGCCGTACTGAGCGGCGATTGACCATTCCGCCTTCGAGCCAGAACGCACGAGTTTCATCCCGATGGTTGTGTCTTTGAGTTCAGCGCGCACATCGGCTGCCGCGTAGTCTTCAGCGACCACTGAAAATGTGCCCAGAGTCTTCGACTCACCCTCCTTCATGGAGTAGGAAGCGTTCAGGTTTTGTACAACGATCTGGCGAGGCGTGTCTTCCACTTGCAAAACAATGTTTTTGCGGCGCTGTTGGGCAAGATCCGCACTGCTGTAGAGAAGCACGGTGATGGTATAAAAACGTGTTTTGGTGTTGTAATTGTTGGGATCATTCGCCTGAGTAAAATCCGGTGTCCAAGTGATCACACCTTTCGTGGCATCCCAAGCAGCTCCTTGCGGAAGGCCCTCGAACTCGAGGACAGCTTCGCCGGCGGGCACGACAGTCTTGATTTCGTATTCGGCTTTACGGCCCTCATCAAATTCCATGACGTCCGGAGCATCGATACCAAGCGCAGGAACAACTTCTCTTCTGATGGGCGCAGGATCCACTGAGGCGTCGACGCCTTTAAATGGATTGGCGTTACAGCCCGCAAGGAATGCGAGGGCAAGAGCGGGGATGATTTGCTTCATATGGTTTCTCATTGTTGCCCCACCGGACGAAGGGTGAACGGATAGTTAACTTTGACGTTGACGCCACCACGTGGTTTTGGGAATTCCCAATTCATCATACGTTTCGCCACGCAGCCGCCCACTTGCGGGTCAGCGAGCGTTGTTGATTTCACTTTTGAGAAGTTCAAGCGACCAGCGCCTCCGATCTCAAAATCCATCACGAGAGTGCCGGCAAGCTCCGCATTGTGGCGCAAACGCTCTTCGTAGCACGCGCGCACTTGGCTTAAGTATTTAGCGATGGTCGCTTGGATCACATGGCGATCAAGACCGCCATCCACGCCCACGCCGTTACCGATACCAATCGCTGAAATGCCACGGCCATTACCTGAAGCGATGGCGACATCGCCATATCCGCCCAAGCCGCCGCCTTTGCCTTTCGTTCCGACACCGCCAAGACCTTGCACACCTGAGTTGCCCACAGTTGTGGCGCGAACGCCTTTACCAAGACCCGCGAGCATTTCACCGCCGCTGCCAGCATTGCCACCACGACCGGCACCTGCTGATGCGTTCAAGCTCACTTGAGCGCCACCAACAGCTTTTGAATTATCTTTTTTACCCACGAGACCCAAGAAACCTAATTCTTGCGGAACTGCGCGGGCACTTTTCTGCGCCACGGGCTGTGGATTGTTGGCCATCACATTTGTCACTGTCACTGTTCTTATCGGCTTGATAACCACAGTGAGTTGCTCTTCAATTTCTTCAGGGGGAGCGACCACTGGAGCAGGACTCCAAAAGCTCAAAATGGAGACGGCCACCACGAATAAGGCGAAGGCCAGCCACATCAGCATTTTGATTTGTTTGTCGTCGTTCTGTGCTTCAGAAGTAGCTGTAGAAAGTCCCGTGGCACTCGTCGATAACTGCCAGGTGTGCTGCTGTGATTGGATGGTCCAACCGGCGAGATCACGGCTAATCTGGCAGCCCTCGACCGGAGTCAGAGTTTCACCTTGAATCTTAAAACGGCACACCCATTCATTCTCGCGTACCAAGGCCCCTTTGCGCTTGCGTGCGTTGCTGCGGGCCTCTGTTTCGTCGGCACGGATAAGACCAAATTTTTTATGCCAGCCGTAGATACGCTCGCCTTCCATGAGTGGAAAAGCTTTTACGAATTGGCCTTCCGACGACGCGATAAGAGTATTCATTGGATCACCTCGCCGTGGTCAGCCGCCATGAGATCAGTAAAATCCTCACGCAAGCGCAACAGGCCATCACTGTCTTCTTCACCGTTACCAGTGATCATGGAGAGATCGGGACGTTGAACCTGACCTTGAATGAGAAGACTTTCGAATTGAATGTTTCGGACGTCTTTGCCTTGTTCCACTTGGGCCCAAGTCATCGTACTGATGAGACACATGCATACTGCAAGGTATTTCATAACTGCTCCAAGGCCCCGAGACGGCCACTAAAATAAGCTGCTGCGGCGATGTCACCGCGATTATTAAAATCGTTTTTCAATTTTTCCAAAGCGGTTCGTGAGTTCGGATCCCGTGCCAATTCATTCAAAGTGGCTTGGCGCTCTACCATCGGAAGTCCTGTACCCGCGACGGTGCGATTGGAAGTCTCTTGAGTTTGCATCTGAGCCACGACACCCTCTGCTCCTTGAGCAAGAGCCTCTTGCCAGCTCGCTGCTTCAGCAAAACCGGCCAGCTGATCTTGAGAGAGTTTGGCGTAGCTTTCGCCTTCAGCACGCAGAGGTGAAGCGAGCGACTCCATGGCTTCTTTAGCTCCTGCGAGTTGCTCTTCCGTCATGCCCGCTGGCATGGGTGTATTTAAAATTTCTTGATCGATGTCGGCGTAAGCGCGCGCGAGATCATTCAACAGCACCACTCGCACTGGGACACTCGCCCCGGGCAAGACAGCTTTCACTTCTTCGGCGTACTTACCTAAGAGACGCAAGCGCAACTGGTACAAGTAACGACTATCGCCTTTGTAGAAACTCACGCGGCGATGTTTTTGATCGGCGAGCTTCACGCGCTCAAACACACCCTTCGCCCAAGTAGCGCCCATGTCTTCTTTAGAAGACATCACTAATTTTTGGGTTTGAGCATCGCCCAGACCTTCAGATTCAAGGTCAGCGGCCAAACGAATCTTTTCTGCCGCGCTCCATGGGAGTCCCAAGAGTTCAGCTGTTTTGATTTCTGAGCCGCGATAGGCAGCACGTACAGTTCCCGCCAGCTCTGCTGACATTTTTTTCTGCGCTTTGATGCGCGCTGAAAGCTTACGAAGCACGCGAGCGCGCGAAGTTTCATCGCCAGCGATTTGATAGAGCACACTAATCTTGATCCACTCCACTTCAGCGTCTTGCATGGTCATGCGCTCTTCAAGCAGTTTGGCGGCTTCAGCAAAACGTCCCATGCGTTCGTATTCTACTGTTAAGGCTTCTTTATCACCTTGGCGCTCGAGGACTTGCACGAGTGTCGCTTGGTCTTTTAATTTGATGGCGAGAACTTTAGCGTTGGTGCAGGACTTTTCAGCGAACTCTCCGTTTTGGCAGAAACGATTGAACTCAGCCAGGGCCGCAGGAGTTTCACCCAAGCTGGCGGCATGTTCGAAACTTGCTTCGAGACCAGCGCGCTTCATCTCTGCGAGATCAGCTTTGTGAGTTGAGTTCTGCAACGCCACCACACTGGTCCAAAGGGCGGCTTGTGTGGCGAGATCTTGGTAGCGCTTTTGTTTGTTCAAAATATCTAAAGACAAGTGCTGTGACTGCACGGCCCATTTATCCGGATTGTCTGTCTTAAGAGCGAGTTTTTGAAACACACCTAATGCGTAAGTATCTTCACCCATATCCAAAGCGGCTTTGCCTTCCACGTAGCTCCACTCGCGGGACTCCGTCTCGTTTGAAGAGGCGGCCAGAGCAAGGGCCTCTTCACGGATGACAGTATTGTTTTTAAGTTTGGCACCCAAAGCGGCGCGCTCTTGGCGGTAGCTACGCAATAAGGCCGGGTCAGTTTGCGTTTTAATCCAAGTGGCCAGGCGCTCAATCTTCGCTTCATCACTGGTTTCAGCAGCGAGCCAGCCTGTGCGCATTTTTTCCACCACATCACTTTGTGGGAAGAGGGCCAAGTGGGTGTCCACCGCCTGCACGAGTTCAGGACCGAACTGACCAGGGTTTGATTTTCTTTGGCCATCAAGCTGCACCACTAAACGGCGCAAAACCTGATCGATGAATTCTTGTTGTTTGGGCTCAAGCTTGGAAATATTTGTGGTTTGAGTTTGCAGATAAGCGAGCATAGCGCGCATGTCATCAAAGCGCTTGAAGCCGTAGAACTCTTCTGACAAACGTGCGGCACGCACAGCTTCTGGACGCTCGGCCTGAATGTGAGTCATGACAAAAACACCGGCGGCGTTATTGCCCGCTGAGAAATAGGCTTCACCTAAGCTCTCCACGAACTCCGAGCGTTTTTCTTTCTTGCCGATCTCTTCAATTTTTTTCAAGGCTTCAGCACCACTGTCTTGAGGAGTGGAAGCCAAGAACTGAATATAGTCGAGCATGGCCTGCTCTTTAAGATTTTTTTGCGAGTCATACAGCGCGTTCGCCATTTCAGACTGCGCGAGTGCTAACTGGTCTTTGCGGAAGTAGGCCCAGGCCAAACGGAAACGAATGTAGCCGATTCCATCGGCGTCTTTAGCGTGAGGCATGGCCTTGAGATAAGCCGCTTGCGCTTGTGACCACTGTCCTTCTTCATCATAGATCTCGGCAATGCTCAGCATCGACTCACGCAGAATTTCAGCGCTGATACCGGTGATTGCAGTCAACTTAGCAAAAGCCGCAAGGGCCTTGGTGTTTTGTCCCTGCATTCGCATCAAGCGTGCGAGTTGGTATTCAATCTTATGTTTGAGCTCAGTCGAAGCCTGCGGCAATGCTTCGGTGTAATAGCCCACTGCTTTCACTCGAAGGGCGTCCACTTCTGCGGCACTGCCCTTACCTGTTGCGATAAGGTCTTTGTCGTCTTTAACAGCTTTTTGAAAACACACGTCCGCTAAACGGCGCGTGAGCACCGGACGAGCGGGATCATTGTCCGGCAAAGAATTGCGCAGAATCTCCATCTCACGGATCAACACCGCATCATTGGCAAAAACGGCCGGGATCAAGAGGAGCGAGAGCAGTAACGTTTTGAAAAAAGTCATCACTACTGAACTCCCATGACCGCCAGTTGAATCACTTCGAATTGCTGACTGTTCAAGATCCCCATGAGACGGGCCACATCAGTGCTGGCCATGTCACGGTCGGCTTGCAAATTAATTTCACCCGGAAACGGTTTACCTGGATTGTCTTTGGTCCACCTAGACTTGAGAGTTGTGAGCGCTTTCACGAATGGGGCCGGTGCTTTAAAGATTTGATCAACGGTACCGAGGCCCACTTTGTCGAGGTAAAGACCTGACTTAGCGACCGACAATACCGGCGCGACTTTCACTTCAGCGCCACTGACGGAGTCGGCGAGTTTGACATCTTTGGCGACAAAAATTTCTGGCGACGAGGAAAAGGTCTGCAGCAAGAAACAGACGAGCATGCTGAACATATCTACCAGAGATGTGAGCATCAGTCCGACGAGCAGCGCTTTCTTGGTACGACCGACTTTCTGCTTACGAGTCAGTAAATGATGCTCGAAGCGGCCGGTGTGTAATGCATTGGCGGAAATACCCATCTTACTTCTCCCCAGCACTCGGCTTCACACCGATATTGCTGATGCCATTGATCCGGAAGCCATCCAAAACTTTCACCATGTCACCGTGAATCACGTCAGCGTGAGGAGCCACCAGCACGCTTTCGATTTTCCCGTTCTTCATGGCCGGCAGATTTTTGTAGGCGATGATTTTCTTTTGTAATTCCAACACGAGCTCAGGAGTTGAAGCGGCCTTAATCTCAGAGCGATTGAGTGTGCGTGCACCCATCTTGAGGATGACAGTCGCCACACCCGGTTTTCCGAGAACTACATCTACAGCAGCTGTTTCAGTGGGAGCGCCACCATCCGTGCCATGAGATTGCTTCAAATCCATCGACGCCACCTGAATCCATACTGCGGAGATCAGCAGGAAACACACGAGCGTCGAAAGAAGATCGATGAACGGCGTGAGGTTAAGATCGCTGTTAAGCTCTCTTTTGGCCTTGAGGCTCACGACTAGTTCCCTTGTGTGAAGCTAGTAGCAACCGAGTCACGACCTTTCACTGCATTGGCTTTCGTGTTCATCGTTTGTGACTCTGAACGGAACAAAAGATCGTGGAAGATCTTTGAGCTCTCTTCAGTCAACTCACCCACCACACGGTCCGTGCGGTTTTGGAAAATGGCGTAGGCCACCAAAGCAGGAATCGCGACCATCAAACCGAAGGCCGTGGTGTTCAAGGCTTCGGCGATACCTTGCCCGAGCATAAGTGAGCGCTCAGCTGGATTGGCACTTGAGACCGAGGTGAATGAGGCAATCAAACCGGTTACGGTACCCAAGAGACCCAAGAGAGTGGCGACGTTACCGTACACCGCCAAAAAGCCGGTGCGACGATCGATGATGCCGATTTCTTGGGTGAGAGCTTCGTCCATGCGCGCTTGCACTTCTTCGTCTCCGCCGCCGGCTTGGCGAACAGTGATACCCGCTGTGACCACACGGCCCATCGCTGTGTTCGGTGCTGCCATTTCAACGTAAGACTTAGCTTCGCTGAATTGACCGAGAGAAATGAAAGTCAAAAGCTTGTTGCGAAGATCCGCTGGAGCTTGACGATAATTTTTGTAAAGAGCGATTCCACGTTCGATCACGATACCGGTGGCAACAAAACCCACCAGCAAAATGAAGTGCATGAAAAATCCGCCGGCCTGATATGCATTGATTAGTGACATCTGTATTCCCTCCGTAGAAACACCGAAAAATAATTTGACTGTGAGATTCTTTCTAAAGCGAAACGCTTTTGACAGGAAAAAATAACTTACAAATCCCCTCTGAGATACCTGAGTGGATCGCTCTGAAGCAGATGTTGGATTGATTAACGAGGGCTAGAGGCCGGAATTCGCTCTGAACGAAGATCAGAATTCTCAGTAGGGGCAAATTCCCAATCGCCGAGCCAGACCTTACCGTTGCTCTTCACGCTCAATAGGTAATCTAAAGAGCGACCGGCCCCTTCGATTTGCAGCAGCGTTTCACCATCGCTGGTGAGCAAAGTATAGGTCCCGTCGCTGGCGACACCTAACAAAGTATGACCTTGGTAATCAGCAGCTTCAAAAGACAGTAACGTGCGCGACAACGGAATCTGCACGCTGTGACGAATCTTATGCTGCTGATCGATGAACTTTAAAAGTCCTTCTTCATCCATAGCCACCCATACACCACTCAAAGTCACAACCGGTGCTGTAGTGATGGCGCTGTGGCCCACTTTCACAGATGTGAAATCGGCTTTTCGTTGCACATGATAAAGTCGGCCTTCTTCGTTGCCAACCCACACGCTATTCTCTGTCACAGTCATGGGGCCAAGAGTTGAACCCGGCGAAAGACGCCAGAGCTGCTCCAACTCAAGCTTACTGTTCAGCTCAATGAGAAAGCCAAGATCGGTAGCGACGAGTATTGAGGTTCCCTGCACACTCATCTCCGCTTCATGGCGGGCTTCACTCAATTTGAGTTCGCGCTTAAGAGCCAAATCCTCGTCGAGCATGACCACGCGGACATCTTGATGGTGCGCCGTCAGGACCACGATGTGCCCAGCGACAACGGCAAGATCTTTGATCCAGGTGTTGTCTTGAAACTGATGAAATTTTTTAACCAGTCCTGTGTGATCAAAAGCTAACAGACGACCGTCTTCTGTGCCGACCCAGAGGTGATTATCAAATTCCACCCACGTGCTCTCCGACGACACACTCTTGGCCATCGCTAAACGATCGGTGGAAGGAATGACTTGTTGGGAAAGCAAAGTACGATCTTCGTTAAAAATTCTAAGACTGCCGTGAGCTCCACCATCACAGAAGGCCCACCATGAACCAAAACTTGTTTGGCGAGGTGTGGCGCAACGAACATCTTCCGTGGGAATCGACTTAGCGACCCATTTCTTAGGCAAACTTTTAAGCGAAGACAAACGGGTGGCCTGAGGTGCGCTTGAACACCCAACAAGAACTGAAAATATGAGAGTGACAAAAATCCCTCTTTCCTCATAGTCAGCTTATCGGTGGAAAAAGCTCGGAATTGACCGAGCGATACGCTCAGGAGCCCACGTGAGTCGCCCGGAAGAACAGGTCGGAGAAGCCTTT